>CACZAW010000011.1 GCA_902779225.1 uncultured Ruminococcus sp.
AACAATCGCATATTTTAATGAATTTGACCTTGATGGATTCGTTTTCATCAAGGTCTTTTTTGTTTGACGGATAGACAAATTCAGGCTGAAATGATATAACAACAAAAGATAACCGGCATTTTGGAGGAATATATGGAACAGAAATTATTAACAGAATTGCGTATGCTGTATGAAACGTCGAAAGAAAGCCCGATTGTTATCAGGATCAGGATCCGAATGCGCGACCTGATCGATCCGGATGACCTTCGGTATGCTGTCGATACGACGATGAAAAGATACCCGTATTTCTGCGTAGAATTACAGAAAAAAGAAGGTCAATATGTTTTCGCCGAAAACCATCGCTCCGTCGTGATCACCAATTCGCTTCACGGCGTAGAGCTGAATGCAGAGGCGTCAAATTACCATATGCTCTCGTTTTCCTGGCAGGAGAACTGGATCATTTTCGATGTGTTCCACGGCTTGACCGACGGCACGGGAGCCTATGAGGTGGTGAGAACGCTTCTGTATTACTATTGCTCCGAGCGCTACAACGTTACGCTGAAAGAAGAGGGGATCCGTCTGGTCGGAGACGAGATATCCGCAGAAGAGTGGATCGACCCTGCGGCTAGCAGAACAGATCTGCCGCTTCCCACGCAGCATATGCAGATGTCTGACGCGCTGAATCTGATCGCCTCTGCCGGTCTTGAGAAGGATCACCGCCGTACCGTATACAGTATCGCTGTCTCCGAAAGTGAATTCATGCGATTTAATCTGGACAATGACGGCAGCCCCGGTACGATGGTCTGCCTGCTGCTCAGCCGCGCTATCGCGAAGCTGTTTCCCGAGGCGGAGAATACGATTCGCCTCGCTTTGTGCGTCAATCAGAGAAAGGCGCTCCATGCGCCGCTCGCGCATCAAAGTCTGGTCGGCGGCGTGATGCTGGAGTATAAGGATCAGCTGCGCGATTGGTCTCTGGAACAGCAGGGTACGGCTTACCGGGGAATGGTCTTTGCACAGACACAGGAGGAAAATGTGCTGAAGGGCGTCGCCTCGATGAAAGGGATCAACAGTATGATCCTCTCGAAAGAGAGTGACGCGGAGCGCAAGCAAGCGGCGTCTGCCATCCGTGGGATGGCAGGCCGGCTCATCACAGCTACGGTGAGCTATGTGGGAAAAGCAAACTATCGGGAAGCAGAGCAATATATCCGTGATTTCCGGTTATGGACGTCATCCGCAGGGGACGGTCTGCTCATTGAAATGTCCGCAGTCAACGGACGATTCACCCTTGAATTTTTGCAGACCTTTTCAAGCCCCATCTTTGTGAACGCATTTCTGAAAGAGCTGGAGGAAAACGGGATCGTGTATGATCTGCAGGACGTCAATGAATTGGAGCTTCCGAATGTAAAGCTTCCCTGGACAGAATAAGCATGATGATCACGAGGCTGTCGCACTAAGAAACGCGACAGCCTCTAATTCGTGTCATCCTGAGCAAAGCGAAGGATCTTAAAGTGCAATCCATCCGATTATATTACACCTATCAGGTGTAATCTGTCGGAAAAGTCAGCACTTTCAGATTCTTCGGCGATGCCTCTGAATGACATTTTTATTTTGCGACAACCCCTTTTCTGATAAGTGATAGACAAATCAAAGCGGCAGTGTTATAATTTTAGAGGATTTTTTGAATGCAAAGGACGGTGGCTGTAGTGACAGAAACAAAATCCGCACTCAGACGCTTTACCGATAAGCTATTCGGCGGGATCAAAATGACATGGCTCAAGGTGATCATCTTCGCGGTAGCTTCGGCGGTCGTGACAACTGTTTTTTTGACGGTTCCGGTATTTCTGAATACCTCATTCCAGGAAATGGGCGTGTCCTATGAGGCGTGGATCCTTTTCGCGATCATCATCATGACCAACTGCGAAAAGCCGCTTGAATCCGCCCTAAAAACCTTCATGTTTTTCCTGATCAGCCAGCCGTTGATCTATCTTTTTCAGGTGCCGTTCAGCTACATGGGCTGGGGATTGTTCAGCTACTATTACTTTTGGTTTATCCTGACGCTTTGCACATTCCCGATGGCGCTGGCAGGCTGGTTTTTGAAAAAGCGCAATTGGCTCAGCCTGCTGATACTCTCGCCGATGCTTGTTCTGCTGACGATCTTGGGCTTCGGCTATATGACAAAAGCGATCGCGAACTTCCCCGATCATATCGTCGCGGGATTGTTCTGCTTCGGTCAGATCGTGCTGTACTTATATGCTTTCTTTGACGGCGTCATCAAGCGCGTTGTCGGCTTGCTGGTCGTCGGCGTGACGATAGCGGTCAACCTTATTTTTTCCAATGTCGTTGACACCATGACCGTGACGACGCTGCCCGACGAGCCTAAGTTATCGAGCGCCGCAGTCGCTGAACTGGGCGACAGCTCCTACGGCGAGGCGCATTTTACCGACATTGAGGAAGGCTATATTTCCGTGCATATGACGAAATTCGGCAAAACCACCCTGACCGTAACAGACGGCGATAAAACCTACAATTATAATGTGGAAGTGAAACCGGAAAACGGAGCCAACCTGATCGAAATAACCAAAAGCGAGTAGCTTTTTGTTTTCCGGATCAATAAACGTACAAAGTAATCTATTGATAAGGCGGGATGAACATGATTGTCAGCAGCGGCTACGGAAAAAACGGCTTTGACGCCAGAGGCGGAAGACTGCTTCAAAAAAAGGATATGGATTTTTGGATGAATCAGCCCGAAAGAACCGATCCGGGCGGCGTGAGCTTTGAGCTGGGAGACGACGTCGAAGAGGTAGAGCAGGGCTTCTTTGAATTGGTTCCGACGATATGGGAGCTGTGGATGCTGAACCCCGAATGCCGATTGTGCTTATCCGATGCGGAAAAAGCGCTTTTCCAAAAGAACAAGGTGATCATCCGGGGCGCCTTTGACACCACCGCCGAGGCGTTCGCTAAAGAGAACCGCCTGCGCTTTTTGCATACGGATACGGTGATCGCAAGGGAAGGCAATTATTTTGAAGGCGGCATCGATATCCTTACCCTGCGCTTTTATCAGGACGGGAGCGCATACATCAATCAGGACGAAAAATGCCCGGGCATCTCGGCGGGGAATACCGGCGGCGGCGAGGTGAACGTCAGCCTCCCCGGTGATTTTTATCAAACCATGACGGCGAAGGAAGTCGCCGCGCAATGCTGGGGCAACTGCTACAGCGACATCCTGGAAAGAGGCGTCTTAGATACACTGATGAAAAAGGCGGCAAAAAAGCACGGCTTCTTTCATGATTACGCGCGCTGAGCGGGATGTGTTTTCTTTGACATTTCATATTGAATCGTATATAATGAACGGGAATCGAATTCGGAAGGTGAAACCATGATTTTTAACAACGTTTTGGAAGCGGTCGGTCAGACTCCTTTGATCCGTCTCAACCGTATGCCCGAGCCCGACAGCGCCGAGGTGCTGGTCAAGTTCGAGGCGCTGAACGTCGGCGGATCCATCAAGACCCGCACCGCGCTGAATATGATCAACCACGCGGAGAAGAAGGGCGAGTTGAAGCCCGACAGCATCATCGTAGAGCCGACCTCCGGCAATCAGGGGATCGGGCTGGCGCTGGTCGGCGCGGTCAAGGGCTACAAGACCATCATCATCATGCCCGACTCCGTCAGTGAAGAACGCCGCAAGCTCATCAAGCACTACGGCGCAAAGGTCAAGCTGATCCACGACGCGGGCGACATCGGCGCGTGCATCGACGAGTGTCTGCGCACCGCCCTCAAAATGCAGGAGAAGGATCCCCGCGTATTTGTTCCGCAGCAGTTTGAGAATATCAACAACGTGCGCGCGCACAAAAAATATACCGCCCTTGAGATCATGCAGCAGTGCGCCGATCACATCGACGGCTTCTGCTCCGGCATCGGTACCGGCGGTACGCTGACCGGTATCGGCGAGGTGCTCAAGGCGCAGTACCCCGATATCGAGATCTGGGCTGTCGAGCCCGAGAACGCCGCGATCCTCGCCGGCGGCACCATCGGCACCCATTTACAGATGGGTATCGGCGACGGTCTGATCCCCGGCATCCTGAATACCGAGATCTATGACAACATTTATGTTGTCACCGATGAAGAGGCATTGGAAACCGCTAAGCGCCTCGCGCGTGAGGAGGGCTTGATGTGCGGTATCTCCAGCGGCACCAACGTCGCTGCGGCATTAAAGCTCGCCAAAAAGCTCGGCCCCGGCAAAACGGTCGTCACCGTCCTGCCCGATACCGCCGAACGCTATTTCTCCACCCCGCTTTTTGAAGAGTGACAGTATGATCGAGGGATATCATGAACGATAACGAATTACAATGGACGATCAAAAGCAAAAAGCAACTGCTCCGCACGCCGGTCTACGATGTGATCGAACAGCACGAGGTCTCCGAGACGGGTATCGAGGGCGATTATATCGCCATCGACTGCCGTGATTGGGTGATGGTGATCCCGGAGTATGAGGACAGCTTTGTGATGGTGCGCCAGTGGCGTCATTCATCCGAGGAGCTGACCGTCGAATTCCCCGGCGGCGTGACGGACAGGGGAGAGGATCCCGCTGTTTCCGCGGCGCGGGAGCTCACGGAGGAAACCGGCTTCAAGGCGGGCAGCCTGATCTGCCTCGGCTCCTGCAGTCCTAATCCTGCGCTGTTCAAAAACCGCCTTCATATCTATCTGGCGCGCGATCTTGTCCCGACCGGAGAACAGCATCTGGATGACGATGAGCTGCTGACATATCATCTTGAAAAGATCGACAAGGTGATCGACGGCTTCGGTAAAGGCGCGTACAGCCATGCCTTCACGGGTACGGCGCTCGCGTACTATTGGCAGTACTGCCGTCAAAAAGGCAGCGACCCCCTTAAATAAACCGAAAGCGTCGGGACAAGCCGACGCTTTTCTCTATATATACGCATATTCTTCCGATAACCCCGCCGGACACCATATATATAGGGCTTGAAATAATCGCGCTTTTATAGTATAATAGTTACAAGAATGTAATATTTTGGAGATAGCTATGCTGAAAAAATATTACCCCGGCACTTATGCCGATAGTGTCTTTGATATCGATTATCCCAAGCTCTATGCCAAGGGCTATCGCGGGATCATCTTTGACGTCGACAGTACCCTTGTACCGCACGGCAGCGATTCCACCCCCGCCGTCGACGCGCTGTTCAAAGAGATCCACGCGGCAGGAATCAAGACACTGCTTTTGACCAACAACGATGAAGAGCGCGTGCTCCGCTTTATCCGCAATATCGATACGCTTTATCTGTGTGACGCCGATAAGCCCGATCCCGCCGGATATCTCAAAGCGGTGGAGATGCTCGGCGTCGATAAGGATCAGGTCGTCTATATCGGCGATCAGGTGTTCATCGATATCGTCGGCGCGAACCGCGCGGGGATCGACAGTATCTTAGTACATTATATCCTTCATGAGGGAGAAACAAAGCTCGGTATCAAGCGCAATCTGGAAAAACCTGTGCTGTGGTGTTACCGCCGCAGTAAAAGCTATCATCGAATCGGAACCTTTACGAAGTTATCGTAAGATAGGATTTGTTCCTGTCGAAAGGAGTAACAGATATGTTCAAGGGTAAGCTGTTTTGCGAGATGAATCCCGCATTCTATGCCATATCCGAACAGAAAGAGATATGTAAGCGACACATCAAGAATATGACCGGCAAGGAGAAGTTCGCCCGGGAAAAGCAAGCCGAAAAGCTCCCGAACGTCGTCTATTCTCTGACGTCGGGGCTGATCAAGCGCGGCCCCGGAATCGATCCCGTATTGCAGGAAAACAAGGCGGTCAATATCGACCTAGCCTCCAAGCAGATCGATACCGTTATCATCCATCCGGGAGAGACCTTTTCCTTCTGGATGACCGTCGGAAAGACCTCCAAGAGCAAGGGCTATAAGGACGGGCGCGTCATCATCGGCAACAAGCTGACGCCCGGCACCGGAGGCGGTCTCTGCAACCTGAGCAATACGATCCACCGTCTGGTACTGCACAGCCCTCTGACCGTCACCGAGCTGTGGAAGCACTCGGACGCGCTTGCACCGGATGAGGGAGAGCGCCATCCGTTTTCCACCGGCACCTCGGTCAGCTACAATAACATCGACTACCGATTTCGCAACGACACGCATCAGGACGTCCAGCTATGCGTGTGGGTCGACGGTGAGACGCTCCATGCCGAGCTGAGGAGCGAACGCGAATTCCCGCGTTACTATAAGATCACCGAGGAGGATCACCACTTTACCAAAGAGGACGACGGAAAATACTACCGTGTTTCCAAGATCTACCGCGAGACCTATGACAGAAAGACCGACGAGCTGATCGAAAGGCACGAGCGTCAGCCCGTGCCTTATCTGTTATTCTGATTTCGTGTCGACATAGTCGCAGACCTTGTCGATCTGTTCGGAGATCGTACCGTCAAAGCAGTTATGGAAGAACGCGCTGCCGATAGTAAAGCTCCACGGCTCGATGTCCTTGAGCTCGTCCAGCCGTTCATAGCTGTCCACGCTGCCCGCGACGCAAACCGGCGCGTCGACCTCCTTGACAAACCGCTCGATCAGCTCGCGCGCATCCTCGGTGTAGCGGTAGCCCAAAAGGTCAAAGCCGTCGACGCCTTTTTCAAGACAATCCTTCGCTTCGGCGATCATATCGTCGATGTTGCCCTCCAGAACCGACGGACGCTCGATGACGTTGCCGACGTAGGGCATATATTTGATCCCTTTTTCTTTGCAATAGTCGCGGATCGAGTCATGATACATCGTACCCATCAGGATATCGCAGCCGCATTCCGCCGCGATCTTAGCCCCTGCCAAGCCCTCGTATTCCGAGTAGGCGACGACCTCCAGCACGGTCGATTTACCGCATGCCTTGATCGAGTTATACAGGCGGATCATCTGGCTGAGCGGAAGCCCTTCCTCCTTAAAGCCGAAATATTTTGCTTTTGAATGCTTGCATTGTTCAAAAACCGCCGGTGCGTTTTTTACCGTGCGGTCGTCAAGCGTCAGCATGACGATCAATTCAGGCGCAGACATATATACCCTCCGTATCACTACAGAATAAATCAACATAATGTACCTTTGTATTGTATCATATTTTTTTGTCGTTGTACAGGGGCAAATTTGAATTTTTACCGACACATGACATGATTTTTCACGAAAAAAGCTGCCGCAGATCGCCTGCGACAGCTTTTCATCAAAGTATGGATTTATTTTTTGACAAAGACGTACTTCTGATCGCCGTCTTCGGAATGGAGCTCGTTGCCCTTGAGGGTGAAATTAGAGGGCTGGTCGTCGATAGTGATCGTGATCTTATCGCCGTTCTTCTCCCATTTACCTTCTTTAGTGGTTGAGAACATTTTGACTTCCATCACAGCAGTACCGTCGCTTTTCAGCTCAAGAGTGACGATTTCATCGGCAGAATTGATCCCCATCTGCTTGAGCATATCGTCAACGCTCATGCCGGCAGCCTCTGCCGATTCCTTGATAGCCTCATCAACTGTTTTGCCGTCAATCGACTTAACTACATACTTGCCTTCGGGACCGCCGCAGGCAACCAGCAGAGCGGCAATCATCAGGACAGCCATCGTCAGTGCAATAACACGCTTCATAATAAATCTCCTTTTCAGATATTTCTTTAGGTCAAGTTAACCTATGAGATAATCCTACCATAAAGAAAAGCAGAAATCAATACAACAATTCAACAACTGTGTATGATGTTTTATTATTTGTGTATACAGGTTTGACGAAAAAGAGCGAAAATGCTATAATAACGCTGACTTATATATGAAATTGTTCGACGGAGATGTTGTATGAAAACACTGGGCAATATTCTATGGTTCCTTTTCAGCGGGATCTTCAGCGGAATGGCGTGGGTCATGACGGGATTGCTGTGGTGCATCACCATCATCGGGATCCCGATCGGGATCCAGTGCTTCAAGCTGGCGGGGCTGTCGTTCTGGCCGTTCGGCAGAACCGTTGTATATGAGGGCGGAGCGGCGTCGTTTCTGGTCAATATACTGTGGTTTTTGTTCGGCGGCTTCGCGATGGCGTTCGGCAATTTCCTGATGGGACTTTTCTGGTGCGTCACGATCATCGGGATCCCGTTCGGGCTGCAGTGCTTTAAGCTCGCAAAGCTATCGCTTGCGCCGTTCGGAGCGGTAGTCGTATATGAAATTGAATAATAAATAACCGTACAAAAATCCCGCGGAGATGCAAGCCGCGGGATTTCTGTATATATGGAGTTGGAAAATGACTAGCTTTTATGACAGTTGCCGCCCATGGGACAGCTTTTGCAGTTGCCGCAGTTGCATACCACGGATTTACCTGCCTTTTTCTTTTTTACCATGCTGACGATGATCGCCGCAACGATCGCGATCAGCACGGCACAGATGATGATCGTGCCGATGTTATTTGCAATCCATGTGAACATATTACGCATCTCCTTTACCAAGTGCGCCGTCACCGGACGTTTACGTCGGCGGTGACTGTGGTTTTATTTTATCTTAACTTTTTTGGTCAGCTTATTCGCTTCCTTATACGGCTTGAAGAGCATGAACAGCATACCCGCGATCAGCAGGATGGAAACGATCAGACTGACCACATTCAGGCTGCCTGTGAAGGCGCCGCCGATCTGGTTGACCATCAGGGCGATCGCGTAAGCGAACAGGCATTCGTAAGCGATCGCAAAGACCGTCCATTTTGCAGAGTTCATCTCTCGCTTGATGGCGCCCATCGCAGCAAAGCAGGGTGCGCACAGCAGATTGAAGATCAGGAAGGAAAGACCGGTAACAACGGTGAACTCTTGCGCCAGCACTGCCCATGTGGATAGCTCGCCGCCGCCGTACAGAACGCCCATCGTCGCAACGATGTTTTCCTTTGCGATCAGACCGGTGATAGAAGCCACGGTCGCCTGCCAGTTGCCGAAGCCTAACGGTGCAAAGATCCAGCTGATCGCGTTGCCGACTGCCGCCAGCATACTGCTGCCGATCTCATCCTCCGCAAGCATACGGAACGCGCCGTCGACCCAGCCGAAGCGGCTCAGGAACCACAGAACGATGGTGGAAAGCAGGATGATGGTTCCCGCCTTTTTGATGAACGACCAGCCGCGCTCCCACATCGAGCGGAGCACGTTGCCGACAGTCGGCCAGTGGTAGGCGGGCAGCTCCATCACGAACGGAGCCGGTTCGCCCGCAAAAGGCTTGGTCTTTTTCAGTATGATGCCCGAAATGATGATCGCGAGCATTCCGAGGAAGTAGGAGCCGGTCGCAATCCATGCCGAGCCGCCGAAGATCGCGCCTGCCATCATGGAGATGAAGGGCATTTTTGCGCCGCAGGGAATAAAGGTGGTGGTCATGATCGTCATGCGGCGGTCGCGTTCATTCTCGATGGTACGCGACGCCATGATGCCGGGGATACCGCAGCCGGTACCGATCAGGATCGGGATAAAGGATTTACCCGACAGACCGAAGCGGCGGAAGATACGGTCGAGGACAAAGGCGATACGCGCCATGTAGCCGCAGGCTTCGAGGAACGCCAGTAAGAGGAACAGTACCAGCATCTGCGGAACAAAGCCGAGCACCGCGCCTACGCCGGCGATGATACCGTCGAGGATCAGACCGGACAGCCATTCGGGGGCGTTAGCCGCCTCCAGCCATCCGCCGACGATCGTGGGAATACCGGGGACCCATACGCCGAACTCGGCGGGATCGTCGGGCTTGCCTTCGTTCTTTGCGAATACCTCGGCGGCGCCTTTGACGTCTTTGCCTGTGGATGTCTCTTCGCTGACCTCGAGGGTTTCTTCATCTTCGACCTCATAGGTGAATTCATCGTCGTCCTTGACGCTTGCGGCAAAGTCATTCACAGCCTTGACTGCCGCCTCGGAATCATATTCCTCGTTCTCAAAGTCGAGCGCGTCCAATACCGCGTCATTGGCGGCGGCGTCGGCGGAGCCGACCAAAACGCCGATCGCTTCGGCGTGTTCTTCATATTCCTTAGTGCCGTTGCCGAACAGATGATATCCGTCGCCGAACAGTCCGTCGTTGACCCAATCGGTTGCAGCCGTACCGACGGTAACCATTGAGATATAGTACACGAGGAACATGATGACGATGAAGATCGGCAGTCCCAGCCAGCGGTTGGTGACGACCTTGTCGATCTTATCGGAGGTCGAGAGCTGACCCTTCTGCTTGTTCTTATAGACGCTGTTGATGATCTTGCCGATCCAGACGTAGCGCTCATTGGTGATGATGCTCTCCGCGTCGTCGTCGTATTCCTCTTCAACAGCCTTGATATCCTTTTCGATGTGCGCGAGGGTCGCTTCGCTGAGACCCAGCTTTTCGATGACCTTTTCGTCACGCTCGAAGATCTTGACCGCATACCAGCGCTGTTGCTCCTCGGGGAGCTCATGGACGCAGGCTTCTTCGATGTGCGCGATGGCGTGCTCGACCGCACCGTCGAAGGGATGCTTCGGAACTGGCTTTTTTTCTTCTGCCGCCTTGATCGCTTCTTCCGCCGCTTCAGGAATGCCCTTGTTCTTTAACGCGGAGATCTCGACGACCTTGCAGCCTAACTGACGGCTCAGCTCGGCGGTGTTGATCTTGACGCCGGTTTTCTCGACAACGTCCATCATATTGATGGCGATGACGACCGGGATGCCCAGCTCGCAGAGCTGTGTGGTCAGGTACAGGTTGCGCTCAAGATTCGTACCGTCTACAATGTTCAGGATCGCGTCCGGACGCTCATCGACCAGATAGTTGCGCGCCACGACCTCCTCCAATGTATACGGGGAGAGCGAGTAGATACCCGGCAGGTCGGTGATGGTAACGTCGCTGTGCTTTTTCAGCTTGCCTTCCTTTTTCTCGACCGTTACGCCGGGCCAGTTGCCGACGAACTGATTTGCACCTGTCAGGGCATTGAACAGGGTAGTTTTACCGCTGTTCGGGTTGCCCGCCAAGGCAATCGTGATTTTCATAAATATACCTCATTTCATTATTAATTGTCATTCCGAGGAGCGACCCTCGTGGTCGCGACGTGGGAATCCCCTTGTCATTGAAGCCGGTAGCAAGAGGAAGGGGATTGCCACAGCCCGCAAGCGGGCTTCGCAATGACAGTGTTACTCTACCTCTACCATCGCGGCGTCAGCCTTGCGGATCGAAAGCTGATATCCGCGGACGGTGACTTCCATCGGATCCCCAAGCGGAGCGACCTTGATCACCTTGATCTCAACGCCCTTGGTGATGCCCATATCCATGATGCGGCGCTTGACCGCGCCCTCACCGTGGAGCCTCTTGACCTTGCATGAGCTGCCGATCGGAACCTCTCTTAATGTGTTCATATGTTTCCTCCTTCACGATTCATTAGAATCATATCATTATTTTCTGTGCCATTTCCTTGCTGACGGCAACGCGCACATTTTTGACATTGACAATGAGGTTGCCGCTCATTGAGCTGACAACCGTGACGACGGCGCCCGGCACAAAGCCCAGATTTTGCAGATGCGCGCGCACCTCGGCGCTGCCGCCGATCCGTTTGATAATGTTTTCCTCGCCGATAGCTGCAAGTGTCAGCGGCATAATAACAACCCCTTTCTTCTTTGTTAGTTGCCGCTAATAAGGTTAGCAAAAACTAACCATTAGTCCGAAAAAACAGTTAGCACAAGCTAACCTATTCATTATTATAGCTTCTGTTCCTCAAAATGTCAATACCGTTTTGATAATTCGCAAAAACAAGCGGGATCAAAGTAATAAGCCCCGTAATCCTTTGTGCAAATTAAACAAAAGAAATGCCGTGCTTTTATCAATTTAGTAAATTTTCTCGTTCGGCGAACGGTTATTCTTGTACCGTAACCGGATTTGTACTATAATGGTATGGTAGTTCGGATTATCGGAGCCCCGATATCCGGCAAAATCGTGAGTATACTCTTGAAAGGAGTTTTTTTGTTGAAACAGTACGACGCAAAACACATCATCAATATCGCTATGGCAGGCCACTCCGGCGCAGGCAAGACCTCTGTTGCCGAGGCGATGCTCTACCTCTCAAAGGCGTCCGATCGTCTGGGCAAGATCGCCGACGGTAACACCCAGCTCGACTTTGACCCCGAGGAGATCCGCAGACAGGTATCTATCGTTACCGCTGTCGCTCCCGTAGAGTGGAAGAATACCAAGATCAATATTATCGACACCCCCGGTCTGTTTGACTTTGAGGGCGGCGTTTATGAAGGTTATCGCGCGGCTGAGAGCGCGGTCATCGTTGTTTCCGCTAAGGACGGCATCAATGTCGGTACCGAAAAGGCAGTCAAGGCAGCCGACAAGGAAGGCTTGACCAAGATCTTCTTTGTCAACGGCGTTTGCGACGAGGATGCGCGTTTCTATCGCGTTCTCGAGGATCTGAAGGCGACCTTCGGCCCCTCCGTATGCCCGATCATCGTTCCCCATATCGAGAACGGTCAGGCAAACACCTATATCAACCTGCTTGAGTACAAAGCCTATACATATGATAAGAAGGGCAACGCTTCCTCCACCGCGATCGTTCCCGAGATGGGCGATCGTCTTGAGGGCTTGAGAGAAGCCATCAAGGAGGCGGTAGCCGAGACCAGCGAAGAGCTGATGGATAAGTTCTTCATGTAAGAGGAGTTCACCCCCGAAGAGATCATCACCGGCGTATCTCAGGGCGTCAAGGACGGCTCTATCTGTCCTGTATTCTGCGGCGACGCTGCCACCACCTTCGGCATCGAGCAGTTCCTCACCACCCTGACCTGGCTGGCTCCCTCCGCCGAGGCTAAGGGCGGCGAGACCGGCGTCGACGTCAGCGGCAATCCCGTTGAGATCGAGGTCAACGATAAGGCTGCCACCGCGGCGATCATCTTCAAGACCGTTGCCGACCCGTTCGTCGGTAAGCTGAGTTATTTCAAGGTCGTATCCGGCAAGGTATCTACCGATACGCCTCTCATCAATATGCGCACCGGCAACCAGGAGCGTATCTCCAAGGTTCTGACCGTACGCGGCAAAAAGCAGGAGGACGCCTCCGCTGTCACCGCCGGCGATATCGGCGCGATCCCGAAGCTTACCTCCGCCAATACCGGCGATACCCTCTGCTCCCCGACCCGCAAGGTCATCCTCGAAGGCATCGATTATCCCGCTCCTTCCTTCTCGATGGCGGTATATCCCAAGAAGAAGGGCGAAGAGGATAAGGTCGCTCAGGGTCTTGCCCGTCTGGTAGAAGAAGATCCCACCATCAAATATGTCAGCGATCCCGAGACCAAGGAGCTGGTCGTTTCCGGTCTGGGCGAACAGCACCTCGACGTTGTTGTCAGCAAGCTCAAGGCGAAGTTCAACGTTGACGTTGAGTTGAAGCAGCCCAAGGTCGCATACCGCGAGACCATCCGCGGCAAATCCGACGTTGAAGGCAAGCATAAGAAACAGTCCGGCGGTTCCGGTCAGTACGGCGACGTATGGATCAAGTTTGAGCCGTGCGATTCCGAAGGCCTCGAGTTCGAGATCGCCGTAGTCGGCGGTTCCGTACCGAAGCAGTTCTTCCCGGCTGTTGAAAAGGGTCTGCGCGACTCCATCAAGGCGGGTCCTCTCGCCGGTTATCCCGTTGTCGGCGTCAAGGCGACTCTCTACGACGGTAAGTACCATCCCGTCGACTCCAACGAAATGGCGTTCAAGACCGCTGCTCAGCTCGCGTTCAAGGCGGGTATCCCGCAGGCGAAGCCCGCGCTCCTCGAGCCGGTCGGCACCCTGAAGGCGACCGTTCCGGACGCTAACATGGGCGATATCATGGGCGAGGTCAACAAGCGTCGCGGCCGCGTTCTCGGCATGAATGCCGGCGAGGGCGGAATGCAGATCGTTGAGGCTGAGGTCCCGATGGCAGAGATGGCAGATTTCTCCATCTTCATGCGCCAGTGCACCCAGGGCCGCGGCACCTTCTCCTTTGAGTTTGAGCGCTATGAGGACGCTCCCGCTCAGGTAGCCCAGAAGGTCATCGAAGCGGCTAAAGCCGACGAATAATGATTTTGAGCGACCGATGGTCAGTGATCAGCGGTCAGTCAGAATAGGGAGATCCCTCCCGCAAGCCTTTATAGACGGACACCCCATCAGCTTATGATGGGGTGTTTTTGTATGCCGGATAAAGAATTGACAAGAAAACTTTGCAAAAACTATTGACAAGTAAACTTGGCAGTGTTATCATAATGACAATAAAACTTGGCAAAAGGAGGATTTGTCATGAACAGGGAAGAAATATTGAAAAAGGCACAGGAGGAGAACAACGGCAAAGACTATGCCGACATCGAAGCGCAAAAGACCGGCACGCGCGCCGCATATTTTGTCGCGGTGCTGTTGGTCATCATCGTCGATACCGTCAACGGTTTCGTGTTGGGCTACGTCAACCGCGGCATGGATTTTGTCCTGTTCACCATGGCGTTCGTCGCATTTCTGACCAAGTATATCAAGCTGCGTAAGCGTCACGAGCTGATCGTCACGATCATGTGGGGATTGCTGGCGCTGTCGATGCTGGTGTGCTGGATCCTTCAGCTCTGCGGGGTGATGCCGTAATGGATGATAAACTGATTTTGAAAAACAATCTGGCAGCTATCCGCAAGGAAAAAAAGCTCTCCCAGAGCGATCTGGCGGGGATGGTCGGCGTGTCGCGCAACACCATCAGCTCCATCGAGACCGGACAGTTCAACCCGACGGCAAAGCTCGCGCTGATCCTGTGTATCGCGCTGGATAAAAAATTTGAGGAATTATTCTATTTTTAGGCAGGTGAGATCATGAAGACAGCCATCGTGTACTATTCAATGAGCGGCAACACCGCTCAGACCGCCGAGAAGATCGCCGCCGAACTCGGTGCAGACCTGATCCGCATCGATCCGGTCAAGGAATATCCGTCCAAAGGGATCCGCAAATTCATCTGGGGCGGCAAAAGCGCCGTGATGGGCGATACTCCCGCGCTGCAGCCGTATCGGTTCGACGGCAGCTATGACCGCATCATCTTCGGCACGCCGATCTGGGCTGGCAATTTTGCCCCGCCGATCAGGACCTTTATCAAAGAGAATCGCGATGCATTAGAAGAAAAATCGATCTCGGCATTCGTTTGCTGTGCGGGCGGAGATACGGCAAAAGCGTTCGAAAAGCTCAGACAGTATTTAGAGGTCAATGTGCTGGAAGCGCAGTTGGAGCTGGTCGACCCCAAGGATAAGCCCTCTCCAGAAAATGACGAAAAGCTAAAAGCGTTTTGCAAAAAACTGAAATAAAAAGTCACCGTATACAGCGACGAATCTGTATACGGTGATTTTCTGTTATCTGATGAATTTTTGCCCCGCCGTTAAACAGACGTTATCAAAAGAAGCGCTTTTTAAAAGGCGGAACAGGATGCAACATCATGTTGCTCAGCGAATGATCATGCTCTTGCCGGTCATTTCTGCGGGCTGTTCGATGCCCATGATGTCCAGCATGGTGGGCGCGATATCCGCGAGCACGCCGCCGGAACGCAGCTCCTTGCATTCGTCATAGCCGACGACGCAGAAGGGAACCGGATTCGTGGTGTGTGCGGTAAAGGGCGTGCCGTCCTTGTCGATCATGCGATCAGCGTTACCGTGATCGGCAGTGATGCAGGTCACGCCGCCCATTTCGGCGATCGCGTCGGAGACCTTCTTAACGCCCCAGTCGACCGCCTCGACCGCCTTGACCGCCGCCTCGAATACGCCGGTGTGACCGACCATATCGCAGTTGGCGAAGTTGAGGATGACCATATCGTACTTGCCGCTCTTGATCGCCTCGACGCACTTCTCGGTGACCTCATAGGCGCTCATGTGCGGCTGCAGATCATAGGTCGCGACAGCCGGCGACTTGACGAGGATGCGATCCTCGCCGTCATACTGCTTCTCAACGCCGCCGTTGTAGAAGAAGGTAACGTGCGCATATTTCTCGGTCTCGGCGATCCTCAGCTGGGTCTTGCCGAGCTTAGACATATATTCGCCCATGGTGTTGACGAGCGTCTGAGGCTTAAAGGCGACCTCGACGTTCGGCATAGTCGCATCATACTGCGTCATGCAGACATAGGTGAGGGGGAAGAATCCGTTTCTGCGCTCAAAGCCGTTGAAATCGGGATCGACCAGCGTGCGGGTGATCTCACGCGCACGATCGGGACGGAAGTTGTAGAAGATGACCGAGTCGCCTTCCTTGACGGTGTCGCCGCCGGCGATGACCGCGGGGATCATAAATTCGTCGGTCACGCCGTTGTCATAGGAGTTCTGCACTGCCTGCACGGGATCGGTCTCGTCGACGCCCTCGCCGTAGACGATGGCGGCATACGCTTTTTCGACGCGCTCCCAGCGATTATCGCGGTCCATCGCGTAGTACCGACCCATGACGGTCGCGATCCTGCCTACGCCGATCTCCTCGCATTTTGCGACGGCGTTGGCGACATATTCCTTCGCGCTCGAGGGCGGCACATCTCTGCCGTCGAGGAACGCGTGGATATAGACCTTGTCCAGTCCCTTGCGCTTTGCCAGCTCAAGGATGCCGTAGAGGTGGGTGTCGTGGCTGTGAACGCCGCCGGGGGAGAGCAGGCCGAAGAGATGCAGCGAGCTGTTATTGGCGATCGCGTTATCGACCGCCTTGCACAGCGCCTCATTCTCAAAGAAATCGCCGTCCTCGATGGCCTTGGTGATGCGGGTCAGCTCCTGATACACGATGCGTCCCGCACCGATGTTGGTATGACCGACCTCGCTGTTGCCCATCTGACCATGCGGCAGACCAACGTCGAGACCCGACGCGCCGATCATAGTGACGGGGTTTTTGAAGAACAGCTGATCAAGATACGGGGTGCGCGCATAGGTGATCGCGTTGCCGTACTTGGGCGCAATGCCGAAGCCGTCCATAATAATTAAAGCTACAGGTTTTTTCATAATGTTAATCCTCGTTTCGGATAACGGTTAATAGATAACGGATAATGGTTAAGGGAAACGCCGAAGCGCTTTGGATTGATACAGGAATCGGGTGCGGGCAGCGCCCGCCGTCAACCATTCACCGTTCACCATTCACCGGAATTAATAATCAAAATCGGTTGCCGCAACGATAGCCGCAAATTTCTCAGCAACTAAGGAAGCGCCGCCGATGAGGCCGCCGTCTACGTTGGGCTTCATCAAAAGCTCAGCCGCGTTCTGGTCGTTCATCGAGCCGCCGTACTGGATGGTGACATACTGCGAAGCCTCAAGGCCGTACAGCGCCTTCAGGCACAGACGGATGTATTCGCATACCTCTTCCGCCTGATCCGCGGTAGCGGTCTTGCCGGTACCGATCGCCCATACAGGCTCATATGCGATGGTGACGTTCTTCAGCTCTTCGACGGAAACATCCCACAGATCGAGCTTGATCTGACGTCCGATTACTTCCTTGGTGATGTTGCACTCGCGCTCCCAGAGCAGCTCGCCGACACAGACGATGGGCTTCAGACCCGCCGCCAGAGCAGCCTTGGTTCTCTTGTTGACGGTCTCGTCGGTCTCGCCGAAGTACTGTCTGCGCTCAGAGTGTCCGATAACAACATATTCTACGCCGATCTCCTTGAGCATACCGGTGCTGATCTCGCCGGTGTAAGCGCCTTTTTCTTCCCAGTGGCAGTTTTCGGCGCCGATCTTGATGTTGGTACCCTTGGTCGCTTCGACAGCGGTTGCAAGATCAACATAGGGAACACACGCGACGACCTCGCATTTTGCGTCCTTGACCAGAGGCGCGATCTCCTCTAACAGAGCCTTAGCCTCAGAGGGCGTCTTGTTCATTTTCCAGTTGCCGGCGATGATGGTTTTTCTGAAGCTTTTTCCTAAAGAATCTAATAACATAGTTTTATTCCTTTCTGATAATGGTAACAGAGGGCGACGCAAAGCCGCCCTCAGATTCGTTGATTAGTCTTTATCGGCGATAGCCGCGATACCGGGCAGGACCTTACCCTCGAGATACTCGAGCGAAGCGCCACCGCCGGTGGAGATGTGGCTCATCTTGTCGGCAAAGCCGAGGTTGACGACAGCCGCAGCAGAGTCGCCGCCGCCGATGATGGTGGTAGCGTCGGTCTCAGCCAGCGCCTTCGCGACAGCGATGGTGCCTTCGGCGAGGATCGGGTTCTCAAAAACGCCCATCGGGCCGTTCCATACAACGGTCTTAGCGCTCTTGACAGCCTCAGCATACAGCTTCTGTGTCTCGGGGCCGATATCCAGACCCATTCTGTCATCCGGGATCTCACCCGCGGCAAAGATTTCGGTGTCGATGGGAGCGTCGATCGGATCGGGGAAAGCCTTGGTGCAGACGGTGTCGATCGGCAGCAGGAGCTGCTTGCCGAGATCGGCAGCCTTCTTGATCATCTCATTGCAGTAGTCGAGCTTGGTGTCGTCTACGAGGCTGGTGCCGATCGCCTTGCCCTGTGCCTTCGCGAAGGTATACGCCATACCGCCGCCGATGATCAGGGTGTCGCATTTCTCCAGCAGGTTGGAGATAACGTTGAGCTTGTCCGCGACCTTTGCGCCGCCGAGGATCGCGACGAAGGGACGTACCGGAGCCTCGACCGCGTTGCCGAGGTAGTCGATCTCTTTCTGCATCAGGTAACCGACAGCGGTCTCCTTGAGGTGATCGGTCACGCCGACGGTCGAGCAGTGTGCGCGGTGCGCAGAGCCGAACGCATCCATGACGAAGCAGTCAGCCAGAGAAGCAAGCTCAGAGCTGAACGGCTCGAGGTTCTTGGTCTCTTCCTTACGGAAGCGGGTGTTCTGCAGCAGAACGACGTCGCCATCCTTCATAGCGGCAACGGCTGCCTTGGCGTTCGCGCCGACGACCTCGTCGTCATTCGCGAATACAACGTCCTGACCCAGCAGCTCAGACAGGCGTGCAGCGACAGGCGCGAGGGAGAACTTCTCCTCGGGGCCGTTCTTCGGCTTGCCGAGATGGGAGCAGAGGATCAGCTGACCGCCGTCGGCGATGATCTTCTTGATGGTGGGCAGCGCAGCCGTGATGCGGTTATCGTTGGTGATAACGCCGTCCTTGAGCGGAACGTTGAAATCACAGCGGCAAAGCACTTTTTTGCCTTTGAAGTTGATGTCATCAACGGTGTACTTGTTCAGTTTCATAGTGGATCAATCCTTTCTGTATGTCTGAGGGTTACCTAAGACTAACCGATGATAATAACCCTCAAAATTTTACATCCTAATTATATAATAAACCATAGTCTTAATGCAATAGCAAAATGGAATTATTATGAATAAATTTGCAGTCTGTGCGAGGCTTTCAGAACGACGCCGGTCCTGCACAGAATTCAGATTTCCTCCCAGCTGTGCCGGTGCAGCTCGCCTTTGGTCAGCAGGGCGGGATAGTCCCACTGACGCAGCACCTCATAGCAGCCCACGGCGACCGAGTTCGCGAGGTTCAGCGACCTAGCCTCGTCGATCATCGGGATCCGCACGCAGCGGTCGGGATAGCGCATGAGAACGTGCTCGGGGATGCCCCTCGTCTCTTTGCCGAAGATGATATACGCGCCGTCGGGATAGCTGACCTCACTGTGCGTTTTGCGCGCCTTGGTCGAGAAGAAAAAGTATTCCCCGCCCTTTGTCTTTTCAAAAAAGTCGTCGATAGAGTCATAGTAGGTGATGTCCACCAGATACCAGTAGTCCAGTCCCGCGCGTTTGAGATTGCGGTCGGTGATCTCGAATCCGAACGGACGCACAAGATGCAGTCTGGCTCCCGTAGCGGCGCAGGTGCGGGCGATATTGCCGGTGTTCTGCGGGATCTCCGGCTCAAAAATAACGATGTTCAGCTCTTTTTTATGTTCCATTTTTTGACACCTCATGCAAAAAGGATTCAGCATAATCTATTGTAAATCGGCTACACTAAGATTGCAAGAGCTTTATTCAAAATCGTCATTGCGAAGCCCTTCGGGGCTGTGGCAATCTCAACCGAATTCAATTGTCATTGCGAAGCCGTTCATGGCTGTGGCATAAAATAATTAATAAGAGGAAAGAGGTATTATTATGTGTAACGATAAAAAAGGTATGGTCAATCAATCGAAGGACTGCAAGTGCAAAAAGGGCAGCGGCGTCGTCCCCTGTATGCTGGCGGGACTGGTATCCGGCATGGTGATCGGCGTGATCGGCAAGGTCATGCTCGATACCAACAAAAAACAGCTTAAGAAAAAGGTCAGCGAAATGGCTGACGCGATGGAAAGCCTCGGCGACAGCGCAAAAAACCTTTTTCAATAAAGGGATGAGGTTGTCGCAAAATAAAAAATTGTCATTCTGAGGCGTCGCCGAAGAATCTGAAAGTGCTGACTTTTCCGCAATATCACACATATAAGATGTGATTATTTGGATAAATGGCACTGTAAGATCCTTCGCTTTGCTCAGGATGACACGAGTTAGGGGCTATCGCTATTCTTAATGCGACAGCCCCATTGTTGTTAGTGTTCCGTATGATAGTATGTTTTACGAATCGTAGAACTGCTGTCCGTCGTCCGTTACGAGTCGTTCCGCTTTCGGATACTCGAAAATCGCCGCATTCCCTCTGTTCGCTTCAAGGTAGTCGGCGAATTCCGCCGCGTACCACTTTGCCATCCACAAATTGTGCATGAGGTAATTGCCGCAGTTGACCGCAGTCGCGCCGGGTACGACGTCCGCAGCCTCCACGGATCGGAAAGCGTTCAGCAGTAAATCATAGATCTGCGAGGGCGCGCGGTCGCCCTTGAGGATCAGATAAAAGCCGGTCAGACAGCCCATCGGGCCCCAGTAGATGACCTCATCCTTCCAGTCGGGGTCATTCCGCAGATAGGTGGCGATGATATGCTCCAGCGAATGCATCGCCGCGACGTCGATCACCGGCTCGCGGTTCGGCTTTTTCAGCCGGATATCATAGGTCGTGACCTTGTCGCCGCCGACGGTATCCACCCTGCTGGTGAAGATGCCCGGGATGATACGGGTGTGGTCAACGGAAAAGCTCTCTATCATTTTCATATCAAAATCTCCTTGTTGTCTATCATTATCAATCGTCATTGCGAAGCCGTTTACGGCTGTGGCAATCTCAAAGATGAAAATTGTCATTGCGAAGCCCCGTCAAGGGGCTGTGGCAATCTCAACCGCTTTTAATTAATACGGCTTAAAACAGATATTCAGATCGACGGTGCCGTCTACGCCGTTCACCGTGCCGTCCTTCGCGTATTGCCAGATGGCAAAATCATAGTACATGATCGGAAACTCGCGGTAATCCGCCAGCCAGAATTCATAGTCCTTCATGGTCTCAAAGTCGTAGCTCTGCAGCATCAGCGAGGTGCTGGCGTAGACCATAGACCGATATCCCTCTTTTTCGACGGCGTCGCAGAAAGCCTTCGCCATCGCGGTGATAGTGCTGCCGCCGATGTTGTCGGTGCGCGCCTCGTCGTCCTCGATGATCTCCCAGTCAAAGGCGACCGGATATTGGAGCTTGCGCCCGTCCAGCAGCTTGACGACGTATTTTGCTTCGTCAACCGCTTCCTCAGCCGTTGTCGCCTGCGAGAAAAAGTACGCGCCGACCTTCAGCCCGGCGGCTGTCGCTTTTTCATAGTATTCGTCGAACCGACCGTCGGCAAACATCTTGCCCTCTTCCGAATAATACCGCCCGCCGATCCGAAGAACAACAAAGTCAACGCCGCTGTTCTTGACCTTTTCAAAATCGACGTCGCCCTGATACTCGGCGATATCGACGCCGATCTCCGAGGTCACTTTGCCGTTCTCGACATATTCGTAGTATCCGTTATCGTTTTTGGCCAGATTATCGGTATCATAGGTGTTCAGCGCGCCCTCGACCTTTTTGACCGTCACATCGCCGATCTCGGGATCGGAAAAGGTCTCCAGCTCATAGCTGATGTTTTTGTCGCTTTGCGTAGCGGTCCTTTGGCTGACCCATTCAAACAGTTTCCATCCGCCGAATGCAATACCGCCCAGCAGTATGACGCATAAAACGATGATAAGGACAGTTTTGCCGTGCTTTTTCGGCGGTTGGGGATCGTCCCCGTATGCCGCGGTCGGTGCAGACTGTGCCGCGTCGGTATGATCGTCCTCAGATTCAGCCTCGGCATTCGCCGTCGGCGCTCCGTGAGGCGCTTTATCAGATTCTTTTTTCGGATGTTCCGGATCGCCCAGCTCCTTGAGCAGTCTTTCCAGCTCGTCGTCAAGCTCCCCGATCGGATCCTTCCCCTTGCCGGCGGCAAGGTCGTTATTGTCGTCAATATATGCCATAAATACCTCCGAAAGGTGAAAATAAGGTAAAAAAAGAGAATTTGTACCCAATAATCATACCATAAACCGATTTTATTGTAAATAAACTTCACAATAAGTTTACTTTTACTTGAAATATCCGTCATTCTTTAGTATAATGTTTTAGATATTGATAAAAAGGGAGGTAGCGCCATGCGGAATCAGAGCCGTCAAAAAATGCCGATAGGCGATTTGCTGAAAGCGATCGACGATTGCCGTTCGATCAACGAGCTGTTTGCTTTGGTACGCAGCGAAGGCATCGAGATCCGGATGCGCAGCCAAAGCGCTGCGTCCAATATCGCGTACCAGCCTCTGCAGAAGAATCCCGGCATCCTCCCGCTCGATGTGCTGAAAAAGAATGTCCGCGAGGCGGCGATCGAAGCGGCGCGCACACATCCCGCAGAGCATACGCAGGATCAGCTGATCCGCGCGATCGAGACCTGTCCGACCATCGACAAGCTATTTGAACTGGTCAAGAACGAACATATCGTCATCCAGATGAAGAGCTTCAACTCGGCGTCCAATCTGCCGCAGGTTCCGCCCTCGCAAATGCAGCTCAAGCCGGACAAGAGCCCGCTGGATATGCTGAAAGAGCAGGTCATCAACGCGGTGCGAGAGACTCAGCGCCGCCATACCAAGGAGCAGCTCATCCGCGCGGTGGAGACCTGTCCGACCATCGACAAGCTGTTTGCGCTGGTCAAGAACGAACATATCGTGATACGGATGAAGAGCTTCAACTCCGCATCCAACCTGCCGCAGCAAAAGCCGTCCGAAATGCAGCTGATGCCGGATAAAAGTCCGCTTGACAGGCTGAAAGAGCAGGTCATCGACGCGATCATGTACGCAAATTAAAGCTCGGGCGGCACAGTCGCCCGCTTTTCATTACAGTGGGTATTATCCAATAGAAGGGGGAGAAAACGATGGCAAAGAGATGCACCTATTGCAGCCACATGATGGAGGATCACGAATCCTATTGTCCCGCATGCGGAAAAACCTACATCGGCGTCAACGCGAACCCCTCTTCCGACCCGCACTATGCCCGCCCTATCAATGAGAGCAGGGAAAAGCGTTATTCGCAGCCCCTGCAGGCAAACCAGTATCCCCAACCGGGCGTCAGTCAGCATCCGCAGGCTCCCACAGCGCCGAAAAAATCCGTCGGCATCAAGCCGCGTCTGCCGTATATCCTTGCGGGCTTTGCCGCGGCGGCAGTCGTCTTTACGGTATTGCTGTTGGTGCTCAAGCCGTTCGACGATCATCCGTCCGCGACAAAAAAGTCTTCTCATACCGTATCCTCGTCATCGGTTCCCGGTGTGACGACGGCAACCGAAACGACAGCGATCGAGACAACGGCGGCTCAGGCGCTGGCAGGCGAGTATACATGGCTCAACGGCGCCGACGGAGCGACCGGCTCTCTTGAAATAGACGAGGACGGCTCCGGCGTCTTTACGATGGACGGCGCCGGAAGCGTCTACCTGATCTTCGATACCGAAGATCAGACCGTGTCCTTTACCAACGCGAACGGGGAAGAGACCACCGGCACCTATGTCTTGGACGATACGAAGCTGAATATCACCATCGACGGCTACACCGATCGATTTGAACGCATCTGATCAACCCTCCGACGGCGCAAGCCGTCGGTTTTCTTTTCGAAAAGGTTGACATTATCCTGCCGAAACCGTATTATTATAATTAGATCAGAATAAGAAACGAGGTATTATTATGGCAAAGCAATGTACGGTATGCAGAAACCTTTCCGATGATAACGCGGCGGTATGCGCGGTTTGCGGTACGCCTTTTATTTGAGAACGGTTGTTGCAGATGAGGACTATACGCAGCCTGCTCCTGCTCCTGTTCCTGAGCCCGCACCCGCTCCTGCACCTGCTCCTGCACCCGCTCCTGCGCCTGCTCCCGCTCCCGCACCTGCGCCTGCGCCCGCACCTGCTCCTGCGCCCGCACCGAGCTATCAGCCTCCGTATCAGCAGGAGTATTCCTATCAGCCGACATATCAGCAGCCTGTGTCACAGAACACAGCCCCGCAAAATATGAATGCGCCGGTTTACGGCACCCCCTTGCAGCCGAACGGCTATCAGCCTGCCCCCGCGTCAAAGAATAAGGGTCTAATCATCGGTATCGTTGTAGCGGCGTCGATCGTCGTCATCGTTGCGGTCGTATTGATCATCGTGCTGACCAGCGCAGGCGGCGGCGGAAGCCTGCAGGGGACTTATTATCTGAATTCGGAGTCCACGCAGGGCACGACGCTTAACAGAGATCAGATCAAGGAATACTTTGGCGCAGATATCACCCTGACTGTCGGCGAAAATAATCAGGGCACCCTGAACTACGGCTCTCAGGGCTCGATCCCCGTTTCCTTTGACCCCGATAAAAAGACGGTGACCTCCTCTGTTGGCAACGGATCCTATTCCCTCAGCGGGAATAAGCTGACCATCACCTATAGCGAAGGCGGCGCTGTCGACGAGTTTATCCGACAGTAATAATCCCTGTTTTTCAAAAGAGGATCGATTATGACAGATAAATGTCCCGAATGCGGCGTTGCTTTTGAAGGAAAGCCGAAATATTGTCCCTCTTGCGGAGCGGCGCAGACGCATCCCGACGAACAGCCCTATGCACCCGTCGACAGCAAAGCTCAGACAACGGAGCCATCCGCAGCGTTGCTTTCTGCAGCCGGGGATGCCCCGCCTAAAAAGCGGATGTTCGTGGAGCGCGAAAGAGCATACGGCGACACCGCCGAGTATGATGATCCCCGCGAATACGAGCATAAGAAGCCCGATCCGGCTCAGCCTTCGGCAAAAAGCACGGTGAGCCTGTATCTTTCGATCGTCGCGATCGTTTTATCCGTGACGGCGATCGCGCTGGTGATCATCTTTGCGGTTACGCCGTCCGACCGCCGAACCGATAACGATGACGCCTCCGCGCAAACCGGCTCGACTAAAGCGCCGACCATGGCGCCGACCGAGCCTCCCATCGTCGGCGTCTATCAGCTTGACGAGATAAAGAGCGAAGAGACCGGTTTGGGCGCGCTGTTCCTCAAAGGCAGCCGTATCGAGATGCATTCGGATTATACCGGCACACTCAGGCTCGGCACTATCGAGTTGGGTGATGTGATCCTTGAGAAGGATTCCGATAAGGCGGTATTCATGGGGATCGATTGCACCTATTCATTCAACGGTAAACGCCTGACTATTTATTACCCACCCGGCGAAACCTACGTATATCAAAAAGAACAGTAGTACGCGCAGCGTGCGTAACCATAAAGGAGCTGTTATGAAAAAGATATTATCCGAAAAGAAACTGATCGTCATTTTCTGTGCGATCCTTCTGGTCGCAGTGATCGCCGTAGCGATCGTCCTTTCCGCCAAGCCGGAGGAAACCGTTGTCGGCACCTATAAGCTGGTCGACGCATCCGGAACCGGAAGCGAGATGTTCAAGGCGACCGTCAAGGAGGCGACGCTCGAGATCAAATCCGACTATACCGGAACGCTTTCCATGTTTGATCAGGAGACCCCTGTAACGGTGGATCAGAAGGAGCAAAAGATCTCCTTTGACGGAGGAGTGAATTATACGACCTATAAACTGGAGTCGAGCAAGCTGACGGTAGAAAACGGCGGCAATAAAGCGGTGTTCAAGAAGAAATAACGACGAATTATCGCTGTTTTTTCACGAAGATTCTATATACTATTATCTATTACGATCGGTTGACGTATGGAGATCGGTATGATATAATCATCATAACCGACGGCAGGGCTGTCGGAAAAATAGTTAAGGAGAGTTTCTATTATGAAGAAAAGAGTTATTTCAGTAGTAGCGCTTCTGCTCGTAGTTCTGTCCGTTGCTTCTCTTGCTGCCTGCGGCGGCAATAAGATCCAGGCAGGCACCTACAAGGTGACCGAGGTCACCGGCGACGGCGCTGAGGCGATCAGCTCGCTGAAGGATTACATCACCCTTGAGGTCGCTGAGGATGGCAAGGCGAAGATGATCGTTTCCATGCTGGGACAGACACAGGAAACCGAGTTGGAATTCAAGGATAACGGCAAGGTCACTCTTGACGGCTCCGAATCCAACTACACCGTAGACGGCAACAAGATCACCATTGAGTCTGACGGTTATAAGATGGTATTCCAGAAATAAGATTTTTACATTTGACGGCGGTTCTACCGCCGTCTTTTGTGTTTGATGATGTTGACGACAGTCGTCGGGTATGCTATGATTATCGCAGGAGTGATTGGATGAAAAAAGCGATTGCGGCGATATTGTCGCTGATTATAATCTGTGCCCTGTCGGCGTGTGGCGGGGATCAACAACCTACGTCCGCCGATACGATGGCGGGTTCTTATCATATGGTCGACGCTGCCGGCGAGGGCTCCAAGGAGCTGTTGAAGATCAAGGACGCGATACATCTCGAGGTGCGCGCAGATAACACCGCGACCCTGTCCCTGATGACCGACGTCCACGAGCTGCGGTTCCATCCCGACAAAAAGATCGTCACCTCTTCAGACGACAGTCAGGAGGTTCCCTATACCTTTGACGGCAAGCAGATCATCATGGACAGCGAACCCTTCCGCATGGTGTTCGAACGTTAACAAATCATCTTCAAGTAAAAAGCAGCGAGCTAGGATGGCTCGCTGCTTTGTTGCTTTGTATCGGTATTCTGTTCGGAAAGGATCATTTTTCCCTCGTGATCGGTATAATAATCGCCCGACGGGATCAGCTCTGAGATCGGTACGATCCGATATCCCTTGTCGCGGATCGCCTTGATCAGCTTCGGGAGCGCCTCCGGCGTATGCTTCGCGCCGTTATGCAGCAGGATGATCGACCCGGGACAGAGTTTTTTCGTGACGCGCCCGACGATCTCATCCGCCGACGGATCCTTCCAGTCAAGACTGTCGATGTTCCACTGCACGCAGTACATCTGTTGACCGCGCAGACATTCGACCAGCTTGTTGTCATATTCGCCGTACGGCGCGCGGAACAGGGTGGGGGATTTTCCGGTGAGCTGCTCGATCGCCTTGTTGCAGTCGCTGATCTCGCGAAGCTGTTCGCTTTCGCTCAGCTGCGCCATATGCGGATGGGTCGCGCTGTGATTGCCGACGTCATGGCCGCGCGACGCGATATCCTTGACCGAGTCGGGATAGCGGTCGACCCACTGCTTGACGAGGAAGAACGTCGTTTTGACCTCATATTTGTCCAGTGTATCGAGCAGCTGCGCGGTCTGTTCGTTGCCCCACGCTGCATCAAACGAGATCGCGCAAACCTTATCGGCCGTGTCGACATAGTAGATCGGGATCTGCCGCGGTTCGTTCATCGTCGCGACCACATTTTTTGCGCTGTAGGACGCGACCCCGATCGCGATCGCCGCGATCAGCACGCACGACAGCAAGATCAGCAGCCGCTTTTTGGTCAGTATCAGTACCTTCATCCTTATCACCGATACAGTATATGCGCCGAAGGCTGCATAAAGAACAGATTATAGCGGGGAAGCGATCCGATACCACTGAAAAAGCCGTCGGAATATCCGACGGCTTGACTCATTATTTGCGTTATATGCGTTCCCACACGGGGCCGTCCTTCGTATCCTTGACGACCACGCCCATTTCCTTGAGCGCGTCGCGGATGCGGTCGGCTTCGCCCCAATTCTTAGCGGCTTTTGCCTCGGCACGCTGTGCGATCAATTCCTCGATCTTCGCAACGTCGTCGCCCTCGGCGGGAGCCTCCGCTTTTTTCTCGGCAGCTTCGATCAGTCCCAGCGACAGCACGCGGTCAAAGTCCTTGATCAGATATAGCTTTGTCGCGTCGCTGAGCTCGCCCTTTAATACGTCATACAGTGCGGTGACTGCCAGCGAGGTATTGAGGTCGTTGTCCAGCGCCTCTTTGAACCTGTCCTGATATGCCTTCGCCGCTTCGAGATCGGGTTCGCCGTCCGCTTTGAGATTCGCGATGCGCGCGACCAGCTTGTTGTACGCCTGCACGCAGTTGTTGAGATTCTCAAAGCTGAATACCAGCGGCTTTCTGTAATGTGACTGTAAGCAGAAGAAGCGATAGGCGAGGGGATCATATCCCTTTTCTTCGAGCAGCGAGACGGTCAGGAACCCGCCCTTGCTTTTGCTCATTTTGCCGCGCTTGTCTAAAAGGTGCAGCACATGGAACCAGTAATTGCACCACTTGTGACCGAGATACGCTTCGCTCTGCGCGATCTCGTTGGTGTGGTGGGGGAAGGCGTTGTCGACGCCGCCGCAGTGGATATCAAGGTATTCGCCCGCGTGCTTGATCGAGATCGCCGAGCATTCGATGTGCCAGCCGGGGTAGCCGTAGCCCCACGGGGACTCCCATTTCAGCTCCTGATCCTCAAACTTCGACTTGGTGAACCACAGCACAAAGTCCGTCTTGTTGCGCTTGTTCTCATCCTCGCCGACGTCCTCGCGCACGCCGACCTGCAGCTCCTCCTCGTTCATATTGCCGAACACATAGTAGTTATCGAGCTTCGAGGTGTCAAAGTAGACGTTGCCGCCCGCGAGATACGCGTAGCCGCTGTCAACCAGCTTTTGGATCATTTCGATGAATTCGGGGATGCAGTGTGTCGCAGGCTCGATAACGTCCGGCGTTTTGATGTTCAGCTTGCCTGCGTCGGAGAAAAACGCTTTGGTGTAAAAGTCTGCGATCTCCAGCACGCTTTTATGCTCTCTCTTTGCGCCCGCCAGCATCTTATCCTCGCCGGTGTCCGCGTCGGAGCTGAGATGACCGACGTCGGTGATGTTCATGACGCGCAGGACGTCATATCCCGTATAGCGCAGATATTTTTCCAGCACATCCTCCATGATGTAGGTGCGCAGGTTGCCGATGTGGGCATAGTGATACACAGTCGGGCCGCAGGTATACATTTTTACCTTTCCCGCCTCATGGGGGATGAATTCCTGCTTTGTGCCGCCTAAGGTGTTGTACAAAATCATTTCTTTTCAACTTCCTTCCTTAACAGGTTTATCTCATTACGCATTCTGCACAGCTCCTGAGCCACAGGATCGCTGTAGTGGATCTGGTCGAGCGAATCGGGACGCGCGCCGTTGATGCGCACGATATGCGCCGGAACACCGACCGCCGTGCAGTTTGCGGGGATCTCATTCAGCACGACCGCGCCCGCCGCGATACGCGCATAGTCGCCGACCTTGAAGGGGCCGAGCACCTTTGCGCCCGAGCCGACCAGCACATGATCGCCGAGCGTCGGATGACGCTTGCCGTGCTCTTTACCCGTACCGCCGAGGGTACAGTTCTGATACAGCAGGCAGTAGTCGCCGATCACGGTCGTTTCGCCGATTACGACGCCCATGCCGTGGTCGATGAACAATCCCTTGCCGATGGTCGCGCCCGGATGGATCTCGACGCCGGTTTTA
>CACZAW010000012.1 GCA_902779225.1 uncultured Ruminococcus sp.
ATCAAAGGCTTTCGATCGATGAAACGCCCGTATAATGTCGCTTCGCGAACGGGAGAGTCAAGACTCTCCCCTACGATAAACGTAGGATTTGCTTCGCGGACGCCGGCATTATTGCTGCGTTTCGGCAACCCTCCGGCACTGCGTGCCACCTCCCTTAGGAAAGGGAGGCTGTTTTATGAAGACTCTCCCTACGATAAACGTCAGATTTGCTTCGCGGAAGCCGGGATTTTTGCCGCATTTCGGCAACCCTCCGGCACTGCGTGCCACCTCCCTTAGGAAAGGGAGGCTGATTTATGAAGACCCTCCCTACGATAAACGTCAGATTTGCTTCGCGGAAGCCGGCATTTTTGCTGCGTTTTGGCAACCCTTCGGCACTGCGTGCCACCTCCCTTAGGAAAGGGAGGCTGTTTTTACGACAACCTGCCCATGATCTCGTTGTAAGCGTCCTCGACGCCGCCGAGGTCACGGCGGAAGCGGTCTTTGTCGAGCTTTTCCTTGGTCTCAGGCGAGGACGATGGTGCCGTCGCTCGTCTTGCCGAACTCGAGCTTGAAGTCGACGAGGATGACGCCGCGCTCTTTCCAATATGCCTTCATATAGTCGTTGACGGCGAAGGCGTACTTTTTGATCAGCTCGATCTCATCCTCGGTCGCGAGCTTTAACGCCAGCGCATGATAATCGTTGATCAGCGGATCGCCGAGATCGTCGTTCTTATACGAGAATTCGATGGTGGGACGATCGAAGGGAGTGCCCTCCTTGACGCCGTAGTTCTTGGAGAAGGAACCCGCGGCGATGTTGCGGATGATGACCTCCAGCGGAACGATATCGACCTTTTTGACCAGCGTCTCGCGGTCGGAGAGCTCCTCGACGAAGTGGGTCGGGATGCCCGCCGCCTCGAGCTTCTGCATCAGCAGGTTGCTCATCTTGTTATTGATGACGCCCTTACCGGTGATGGTGCCCTTTTTCAGACCGTTGAATGCGGTCGCGTCGTCTTTATAATCGACGATCACCAGATCGGGATCGTCGGTCAGATATACCTTTTTTGCCTTGCCCTCATAGATTTGTTCTCTTTTTTCCATAAGTAATACCCTCCTGTGAGTTTCATTACATCTGCGTTATACAACAAAAATCGTGGGTTTGTCAAGTGTCGCGGGGTTATTTCGGATATTTGACTAAAAGTCATGGATTGTTTATGCGCTGTATAGTGATGTATTGCTTGACAGGTGCGCCGAAAAGTAGCATAATGGGTTGCATAAAAACAAATAATAAAGGATGATGAAAATGACTCGTGCGGAAAACGCCGCCATGCTGAAAAGCGCTCACAACTGCTGTCAGGCGGTACTGCTTGCCTTTGAGGACAAGCTCCCCTTTGATAAAGAGACCCTGCTCGCCTTGGGCGCGACGTTCGGCTCAGGCATGGGCGGCGTCAAGGGTACCTGCGGCGCGCTGGTCGGCGCGGAGATGGTACTGGGACTGCTCGGGTATCAGGGCAGCGGGATGAACAAATACTCCCGCGACCTGTTCGGCAGATTTGAAGAAAAGGTCGGCGCGACGATCTGCGCGGATATCAAGGGCTTTGTCACAGGACGCACCCTCTGCTCGTGCGAGGACTGCTGTCGCTATGCGGTCGAAGCCGCCGAAGAGGTCATGTACGAACTGTAAGGAGAAATGAACATGAGATACAACATCGGAGAATGTATTCACGGCTTTGTCATAGAGCAAAGCAAGCATATCAAGGAGATCGGCGGCGATATCTATATTATGCGCCATCAGAAGAGCGGCGCGCAGCTGTGCTATGTCGATAACGACGACCGCAACATGACCTATTCCGTCACCTTTGCGACGCCGTCCAAGGACTCGACCGGCGTGTTCCATATCCTGGAGCATTCCGTGCTGTGCGGTTCGGAAAAATACCCGGTGGACGATCCCTTTGTCGAGCTGATGAAAAGCTCGCTGTATACCTTCCTCAATGCGATGACCTTCCCGGACAAGACCATGTATCCGGTGTCCAGCATGAACGAGAAGGATCTGATGAACCTGATGTCCGTCTATACCGACGCGGTATTCCGTCCGCTGATCTACGATAACGAAAACGCCTTCCGTCAGGAGGGCTGGCATATCGAGGTCGATGAAAGCGGCAAGCCTTACTATCAGGGCGTCGTCTACAACGAGATGAAGGGAGCTCTCGGCGATCCCGAGGAAACGCTGTATACCGCTGTTTTCAAAGAGGCATACGAGCCGTGTCAGTATACGACCGTTTCGGGCGGTCATCCGGACGAGATCGTCAAGCTCACCTATGAGCAGTTTATCGCGACCCACAAAAAGCACTATCATCCGTCGAATGCCCGATTCTATCTGTACGGCAAGATGGACGTCGAAGAGAAGCTTTGCTTCCTCGATGAAGAATACCTCTCAAAGGTCGACTGTCAGGAGGCGGTCGCCGAGCCGCCCGTCCGCGTGAGAAAGCAGGAAAAGCCGTATTACTGCACCTATACCGCCGATGAGGAAAAGCAGGGCGAGGATTACTACGCGCTGAGCTTTCCGATGAGCTTTATGCCGAGTCTGGAAGCGTTTTTGGCGGCAAATGTGCTGGGCGCGATCCTCAGTGAAACCAACTATGATCCGCTGAAAAAGCGCATCCTCGACAAAGGGCTGGCAGTCGAGGTCGACTGTGCGGTGATCGAGGACATCTGCTATCCGCTCTTTACGATCAAATTACAGCACTGCGACGCGGCTAAGGTCGATGAGATCAAAAAAGAGATCATCGACTGTCTGACCGATCTGGTCGATAACGGTCTGGATAAGGACGCCGTCCGCGCGAAGCTCAGCACTGCGGAATTCGCTCTCAGAGAGGGCAACGCCGCCGGCTTGACCAAGGGGCTGTACTACAATATCCAGATCGCCGACAGCTGGCTCTACGGACGAGAGCCGTGGCTGTATCTGGAATACGAGAGCGCGCTCGAGGCGATCAAGAGCGGCTTGGATAACGGCTATTTTGAAAAGCTGATCCGGCGTATGCTGCTCGATAACGCATACATCAGCGAGGTCGTCATGACCCCGAAGGCGGGCGAGAACCGATACAGCGAGCCGTCCGATATGCCGGACGGTTATCATGCCGAGAACCGCCGCTGCGACAGCGATCCCACCCCGCATCTCAGCATCGACGATATCGACAGAAAGATCCAGCCGCATATTACCGAGACGCGCAGCATTGACACGGCGGCGTATCTCTATCATCCGATCAAGACTGACGGGATCGTATACGCGAGCGTCTATCTTGATACGGCGGACGCAGATGACGACGAGCTGTTTTATCTGAGCCTTGCGGAAAATCTGATGACCAATCTCGCTACCGAAAAATACAGCGGCGAGCAATTGCAGACAGAGCTTGGATTATACACCGGCTCGATGTCGGTCAGCCATACGACGTATGATAACAGCGGACGCGTGATCAGCGCGGCGTCCGTGCGCTATAAGGCGATGGCGGAGCATTTTGAAAAGGCGTCGTCGCTGGCGGAAGAGATCCTGCTCCGTACGCGCTTTGACGACCGCAAGGCGATCGTCGATATCGTCAATCAGATCGTCACCGATATGCAGCTGGGACTGATCAACAATTCCAGCCAGATCGCCGCGACCCGCGCCGCCGCCGATCATTATGTGCGCGACGCGATCAATGATAAGACCCGCGGACTGAGCTTGTATCTCCGCATGAAGGCGCTCAAGGAAAAGCTCGACAGTGACGATAAGGCGTTTGACGAGCTGAAAGCGGCTTTAGAGCGCATCCATGATAAATTCTTTGTTAACGGCAAAGCGGTGCTGTCGATCGCCTGCGATGAAGAAACTTATGAAAAAGCCGTCACGGACGCGGCGCTTCCCCTGCGCGGTCAGCTGTGCGGCGGCTTAGGCGACGCGCACAGCGAGCTGATGCGCGGGAATATCGCGCTTGCCGCGCCGTGCGATATCGTTTTCAACGGCAGCTGCTACCCGACGGACGAGGAGATCGACGGCGGCGTGATGATGCTGGGCAAGAAGATCCTGTCGCTCGAGTATCTGTGGCAGAAGATCCGCGTCGAAAACGGCGCCTACGGCTGCGGAGCGAATCCCGGAGCGGCTCGGCGGCTGGATATGTGGTCGTACCGCGACCCGCAGATCGCGGCGACGCTGAACACCTTTGACAACGCGGCGGCATTCCTCAGCGAGCTGAAGCTGAACGAGAGGGCGGTCGAGGATTATATCATCAGCTGTATCCGTACCCTCGATACCCCGCAAATGCCGCAGGCACAGGCGATCATCTGCGATCTCTTATACCTGTCCGGAAGAAGCGACGAAAGGATCCAGCAGGAGCGCGACGAGCTGCTCGCAGCAGATCTTGACAAGATCAACGCCGTCGGCGAAAAGCTGAAGGAGGCTGTCGAAAACCGCTCGTACTGCACCGTCGGCAATACGGAGAGCATCAATGCAAACGGAGATCTGTACGACGAGATCATCAAGCTGTAGGGCGTTTCGGCTCCCGCCGCAGTATAAATTCCAAAAAACTCAAAAGGACTGCTTCGGCAGTCCTTTTTGCGTGTCATTTCGGCGCGTCGGCGCGGACGGCGTCATACGGATGGCAGGATTTACTTTTTTTGTATTATTCCATTTTGATATACTTTTTTTTAAGACTTGTGGTATAATGCACTTTGGAGTACAAGGTGAGTATCAAATATCCACCCATCCTAACGGAGGTGAAAGATTTGCAGGATATGATCCAACGCATCGTTGCAGCTGATAACAAAGCCAAGCAGCTCGACGAGGAAAACCGCCGCGCGGCGGAAAATGAAAAGAAGAGAATCGAAGAAGAGGCCGAAGAGATCTACCGCAAATATATGGCGGACGCAGAGGAAGAGGCCGCGAAAAACGACGAATATCTCGAAAAACAATTTGACAGAAAGCTGCAGGACGTGACCGCCAAGCAGGAATCGGCGCTGATCAAGCTGAGAGCCGATTTTGAGCGCGACCGCTCCAAATGGGTCGACATGATCGTCGATCGGGTGATCGGCTGAGGTTGAATTGTACACACGGGATCGGCAAATGCTTATCGCAGAACGCATTTGATGCGTTTGCCGTTCCGTACGGGAGGTGATTATATGTCCGACACATCCTATGCCGTCTCGGCAAAGGCGAGGGCGAAATACGGCAGGTTCCTGACAGACCGCGATTACACCAACATCCTTGCGTGTCAGAGCGTGCCGGAGGTCATGGTCTATCTGAAGTCGCATACGCACTTTGCCTCGATACTGCGCGGCGTCAACGAGCGTGACGTTCACAGAGGCAGGCTTGAGATCCTGCTCAGGCAGTATCAGTTCAATGAGATCGATTCTCTGTGCCGCTATGATTCCGGTATCAGCGCGGGATTCTCGCGCTATGTGGTGGAACGGACAGAGGTCGAGCAGCTGGTTCGTTATCTGATCCTGCTGAATTCTCATGCGACGGAAAAGTTTATATTTCAGTATCCTGCCTATCTTTCCAAACACACCGATCTGGATATCAATCTGATCGCCAATGCGCAGAACTACGAAGAGTTTCTCGCGGCGCTGGTCAAAACGCAGTATTATGATATCCTGACAGCGTTTCATCCGGATGAAAAGGGCAGGCTGCCGATATCCGAGATCGAGAATCGGCTTTATACATTTATATATCAGCATATGCACGAGCTGATCCTCAAAAGGACAAAGGGTAATGAACGGCAGGAGCTGATGGATATTTTCAGAAAGCTCAACGATTACAGCATCGTGTCGAGGATCATCCGCATGAAGCGGTCTTTTCATCTGCCGCCCGAGGTCATCAAGAGCAATATGACCCTGGAATACGGCAGCCTCAGTCCGAAGCTGGTCGGCAAAATGTGCGACGCCGAAACGGTTGAGGAGGTCTACGCGATCCTGCGCGCTACAAAATACGGCAGATACTTAGATCAGGCGGAGGACGATAAAGTCAAAAATATCGGCTTGACCGTTCAGTACAAGACTTCGAAAAGATATCTGCATTTTTCCGGCAATCCGTCCGTCGTTATGCTCGCGTTTATTTTCCTGTCCGAAACGGAGCTGATGAACGTTATCAGCCTGATAGAGGGCGTCCGCTATCGGCTCGATCCGAAACACATAGAATCATTATTGATTCGATGACCGTGATAAAGAGGTGAATGATTTTTGGCAGTATCATCCATGCAGGCCGTCAATATCATCGGACTGACGAACTACGTCGACGAGGTTATTACGGTACTTGGTGAATCGGGAGTGTTCCTCCCCGATGAGGTCAATAATTTTTACAAGGATCTCAGGGGATTCACGCACCTGCAATCCAATAACAGCTACGCGGAGCCGCTGACAAATCTGAAGGTCGCGCTGAATCGTACAAAGCGCAGGTTCCCGCTCACAGACGTCAGCGACTTCAACCCGACCTTTGAGGAACTGGAAAGCTTTTCGCAGACGACGGCGGCGCAGATCGACGCCCTGATCGACGCGCAGATCGCCTGCGAAACGCAGCTTCTTGAAACAAAGCACAATCTGGAGATCGCGGAGCATTTTTCGGGTCTGGATCTGGAGCTGCAGAAGGTATTGAAAATGCAATATACCCGGGCGCGGTTCGGCAGACTGCCGAAGGACAGTCTGCAAAAGCTGGACGCCTACAAGGACAACGAATATGTCGACTTTACTGTCTGTACGGAGGATAAAGGCCATGTCTGGGGCGTTTATTTCGCGCCGAAAGCAATTCAGGAGCAGATCGACAGGATCTTTGAAGGTCTGTACTTTGAGCCGACCGAGCTGGGCGAAGAAAACCGGAACCCGGAGGAGCTCATCGCGCATTACCGCGAAGAGATACCTAAGCTCGAGAAAGAAGCCCAAACGGCACAGGAACAGCTGGACGGGTACTTTGAGGAAAACGAGGAGACCATCATCCGCTATCTGTCAAAGCTGGAGGAGATGTATCTGTACGCAGGCATCCGCAGCAAGGCGCTGCAGCACGGAAACAGCTTTATCATCGTCGGATGGATCCCCTCTGAAAACAAAAAGCAGCTGCAAAAACGCCTGAAAAGGATCAAAAGCGTTGAGCTGGATTTTTCAGACGCGAAGGATGAGATGGACAAGAATCCGCCTGTCAAGCTCAAAAACTGCTTTTTTGCAAAGCCCTTTGAGTTCTTTACCGAAATGTACGGCGTTCCGAAATACAATGAGATGGATCCGACGCTGTTTGTGTCGATCACCTATATCCTCATCTTCGGCGTGATGTTCGCCGATCTCGGACAGGGCTTCTGTCTGGCGATCGCGGGACTGCTGATGTGGCGGTTCAAAAAGATGGCGATCGGCAAGATCCTGTTTCCGTGCGGGATCTCCGCTATGATCTTCGGCACGATCTTCGGCAGTGTGTTCGGTTTTGAAGAGCTGCTGACTCCCATGTTCAAGGCGATGGGCTTCAAGGATAAACCGATTGAGGTCATGGCAAGCGAGAATACCAACGCCATCATTTTTGTCGCGATCGGTCTCGGCGTTCTGCTGCTGATCGTCGCGATGTTCCTGAATGTATATTCCTCGATCAAGCAGAAGAATTACGGCAGGGCGCTGTTTGGCACCAGCGGCGTTGCGGGCATCGTTTTTTACGGCTCGCTGGTATTCGGACTGCTGTTTGAGATCTTCCTCGGACAGCACATAATGACGCTGCCGTATATTTTGGGACTGGTGGTGCTGCCCTTTATCCTGATCTTCTTCTGTGAGCCGCTATCAGGGCTGGTCAACGGGGAAAAGGATTGGCAGCCGGAGAGCTGGGGCGGATACATCGTCGAAAAGCTCTTTGAGTCGATCGAGGTTTTGTTGAGCTATGTGACCAACACCATGAGCTTTTTGCGTGTCGGCGCATTCGTACTGGTGCATGCCGGTATGATGCTGGTTGTGTTTGTACTGGCGCAGACCGCCGGCGGCGTCGGCTACTGGATCATCGTTGTGATCGGCAACGCCGTGGTCATGGTGCTGGAGGCGCTTTTGGTTGCGATCCAGGTATTGAGATTGGAGTATTACGAAATGTTCAGCCGCTTTTATTCGGGCGAGGGCAGACCCTTTACGCCCGTTAAGCTGACGATAGATTAATTTTGGAGGATAATGATTATGACACTGTTTGATTGTTTATTGATGGCTTTACCCGTTGTATTTTTGATCGGCTCCGTTTTGATCGCCGTTAAGGCGGTCGCACGCGGAAAAAGCAGAAAAAGGACCCTTTTGATGCAGCTGGCGTCCTTTGCGTTTGTCTTTGCCGTATGCATGGTTTGCCCCTTTATCGCCAATGCGGCGTCTGATCCCGCTGCTGCGGCAGCCAATGCCGACGGTATGGCGTTTATCGGCGCAGCTGCGGCGACGGGACTGTCCTGCATCGGCGGCGGTATCGCGGTCGGTAACGCGGCTCCCGCGGCGATCGGCGCGACCAGCGAGGATCCCAAGGCGTTCGGTAAGGCGATCATCTTCGTCGCGCTGGGCGAAGGTATCGCCCTGTACGGAATGCTGATCTCCATCATGATCCTTTCCAAGATCGGCTAAGTGAGATACGATGAAATTCTATTTAATCAGCGATAACGTCGATACCAAAATGGGGATGCGCTTTGCGGGCGTAGAGGGCGTTGTCGTACACGAAGAGGACGAGGTCAGGCGTGAGCTGACAGCGGCGATGGAGCGCGAGGATATCGCCGTCATTCTGATGACGGAAAAGCTCGTATCGCTCTGTCCCGATATCGTGTATGATTTAAAGCTCCACAGAAAGCAGCCGTTGATCGTCGAGATCCCCGACCGTCACGGCAACGGACGTACCAAGGACAGCATCACCAAATATGTTCAGGACGCGATCGGCGTCAAACTGTAACGCGGTATCACAGAAAGAAGGATATGCATGGCACTGGATAAATCCGAGATCATGGATACGATAGAAAAAAACGCACAAGAAGAAAAGCCTGAGGCAAGAATGCGCCCGAAGAACAAGACAGACAAATTCTTACAGGCGATCAAAAAATATGCCAAGGAACAGAAAAGCGCGATGCTGGGCGAGGTCAAGCAGCTCAAGACCGAGCGCCTGAAGGAAGCGCAGGAAAAGGCGCAGCGCGACAGCGAGCGATTGATCCGCGAGAAGAAGGAAGAATCTCTGAACCGCCGCACCGCGATCCTTGCGACCAAAACGCAGGAGGGACAGAAAAAACTGTTTATCGAGCGCAATAAGATGGTGGACGAGATCTTTCGGGACGCTTTTGACAAGCTGGTCTCATATGCCGTATCCGACGCATATGAGAAAAAGCTCATCGAAAGCGCCAAAGAGATCGCAAAGCTGTTTGACGGCAAGGCCTGCGTACTGTATGTGAAGCAATACGACCTCGGCTGTGCGGAAAAGATCACCGCCTGCTTCAGCGGCAACACAGAGATCAAGGCGGATAAAACCATCCGTATCGGCGGTATCAGGGGATACTGTGCCGAAATGGGGATCGTTGCTGATGAAACGCTTGACAGCAAGCTGGAGGATCAGCGGGCGTGGTTTATCGAAAACACCGACCTGAGCGTACTCTGAGCCGAAAGAGAGATTGATTATGGACAATAATGTGATTTACGGCATCAACGGCCCCGTTGTGACCGTTAAGAATACCGACAGCTTTGAGATGATGGAGATGGTTCATGTCGGCGAGGAGAACCTTGTCGGCGAGGTCATCCGTATCACCGATGAGCTGACGACCATACAGGTGTATGAGGAAACGACCGGACTCAAGCCCGGCGACCCAGTTACCGGCACCGGCGCGCCGATGAACGTTCTGCTCGGACCGGGCATCATCGATAATATCTTTGACGGCATCGAACGCCCCCTTAAGGCGATCGAGGCGCAAAAGGGCGCCTTTATCAGCAGGGGCGCCAGCGTATCCTCGCTCGATCCCGACAGACGCTGGACGGTCAGTATGAAGATCAAGGTCGGCGATCGGCTGGAGGGCGGTCAGGTCTACGCGACCCTTCCCGAAACACCGATCATCGAGCATCGCGTGATGCTCCACCCTGACCTTTCCGGCGTTGTCAAAGAGGTTCGCAAGGACGGCGAATACAGGGTTTTCGATACCGTAGCGGTCATCGAGGACGACCTCGGTGAAAAGCATAATCTGACGCTGTGCCAGCAATGGCCGATCCGTACCGCGCGTCCCGTCAGGCAGCAGCTTGCGCCGACGATCCCGCTGATCACCGGTCAGCGCATCATGGATACGCTGTTTCCCATCGCCAAGGGCGGCGCCGCCGCTATCCCCGGCGGGTTCGGTACCGGCAAGACCATGAACCAGCATCAGCTCGCAAAGTGGTGCGACGCGGATATCATCGTCTACGTCGGCTGCGGCGAGCGCGGCAACGAGATGAGCCAGGTGCTTGATGAATTCTCCGAGCTGATCGACCCCAAGTCGAACCGTCCGATGACGGACAGAACGGTTTTGATCGCGAACACCTCCAATATGCCGGTCGCGGCGCGCGAAGCGTCGATCTACACCGGCATCACGCTGGCGGAGTATTACCGCGATATGGGCTATCATGTCGCGATGATGGCGGACTCGACCTCGCGTTGGGCGGAGGCGCTCCGCGAGATCTCCGGCCGACTGGAGGAAATGCCCGCCGAAGAGGGCTTTCCGGCGTATCTGCCGTCCAGATTGGCTGAGTTTTATGAGAGAGGCGGCAGAGCAGACGTCCTCGGTGGCGGCGAGGGCTCCGTCACCCTGATCGGCGCGGTATCGCCGCAGGGTTCGGACTTTTCGGAGCCGGTCACGCAAAACACCAAGCGGTTCACCCGCGTGTTCTGGGCGCTCGACAAGGCGCTCGCCTATGCGCGTCACTATCCCGCCATCAACTGGATCAACAGCTACAGCGAATATTTCAACGACCTCGATCCGTGGTACAGAGAGAACCTTGGCGAGGAGTTTATCGAATACAGAAACCGTATCAGCGCGCTCCTGCAGGAGGAAAGCTCGCTGATGGAGATCGTCAAGCTCATCGGCGCAGACGTCCTGCCCGACGACCAGAAGCTGGTCATCGAGACAGCCAGAGCCGTCCGCGTGGGATTCTTGCAGCAGAACGCCTTCCATCCCGAGGACACCTATGTGCCGCTCGAAAAGCAAAAGCTGATGATGAAGGTGATCCTGCACCTTCATAACAGGGCGCGGGAGGTCGTCGCGCGTGAGATCCCGATCTCGAAGATCATCGCGCTCGGGCTCTTTGACAAGCTCGCCAAGATGAAGTACGATATTCCCAACAACAGGCTGGATATGTTTGACGATTATCTCGCGGAGATCGACGAAAAGCTCGACGCGCTTTTGCAGTAAAGGAGGAAACGCAATTGATCATCGATTATGTGGGCGTGAAGGAGATCAACGGCTCTCTGATCGTCATGGACGGCGTGAAGGGCGTTTCCAACGAAGAGATCGTCGATATCAAGCTGGAAAACGGTACCTCCCGACAGGGCCGCGTCGTACAGATCGAGGGTGAGAGGATCGTCGTGCAGGTTTTTGAGGGCACGCGCAGGATCAGCCTGAAGAACACCCGCACCCGCCTGACAGGGCATCCGATGGAGATGCCGCTTTCGCCCGAGATCGTCGGCAGAGTGCTGGACGGCGCGGGTCGTCCGATCGACGGGCTGGGAGAGATCTTCCCCGTCAAAAAAATGAACATCAACGGAACGCCGATCAACCCCGTATCGCGCGTTTATCCGAGGAACTATATCAACACCGGTATCTCGACCATCGACACCCTGATGACCCTGATCCGCGGTCAGAAGCTGCCGATCTTCTCCGGCTCGGGCATGAGCCATAACGATCTGGCGGTGCAGATCGTGCGTCAGGCAAAGATCAGCGGCGCCGACTACAACAATTTCGGCGTGGTCTTCGCCGCGATGGGCGTGCAGAAGGACGTCGCCGAATACTTCCGCAAGAGCTTTGAGGAAAGCGGCGTTTTGTCGCGCGTCGTCATGCTGCTGAACCTCAGCAACGACCCGATCATCGAGCGTACGCTGACCCCGCGATGCGCGCTGACGATCGCGGAATACCTTGCGTTTGAGCTGGATATGCACATCCTCGTCATCATGACGGACATGACCGCCTATGCCGAGGCGCTCCGGGAATTCTCGTCGTCAAAGGGCGAGATCCCCGGACGTAAGGGCTATCCGGGCTATCTGTACTCCGACCTCGCGTCGCTGTACGAGCGCGCGGGCATGATCAAGGGGCGCAACGGCTCGGTGACGCAGATCCCGATCCTGACGATGCCCAACGACGACATCACCCACCCGATCCCCGATCTGACCGGCTATATCACCGAGGGACAGATCGTGCTGGATCGCGCCTTGCAGGGGCAGGGGGTGTATCCTCCGGTCAGCGTGCTGCCGTCGCTGTCGCGTCTGATGAAGGACGGTATCGGCGAGGGCTATACCCGCGCGGATCACCAACCGCTGGCAAACCAGCTTTTTGCGTCCTACGCCAAGGTCATCGACGCGAGAGCGCTGGCGTCGGTCATCGGCGAGGAGGAGTTATCTCCCATCGACAAAAAGTATATCGAGTTCGGCAGGCTGTTTGAGGCGCGCTTCGTCAATCAGGGCTTTACCGAAAACAGAAGCATCGAGCAAAGTCTCGACCTCGGCTGGGAACTGCTTTCCACCCTGCCGCGGGCGGAGCTTGACCGTGTGGACGACGCGGTGCTCGACGCGTATTATAAGGGCTGAGGGTGAACCATGGCTGCACAGACAGTGCCCACCAAGGGCAATCTGATGAATACCAAAAAATCGCTCGCGCTCGCCAAAAACGGCTATGAGCTGCTGGACAGAAAGCGCAATATCCTCATCCGCGAGATGATGACGCTGATCGAACACGCTAACGCCATCCAGGCGCAGATCGACGGCGCATATGCGGATGCGTACAAGGCGCTGCAGACCGCTAACATCACCAACGGCTTTTGTGAAGAGATCTCCAACGCCGTTCCGGTCGAGGATGGCTTAAAGCTGGATTTCCGCAGCGTTATGGGCGTCGAGATCCCGATCCTGACCATGGACGAAAGCGAGCATCATAACTATCTGCACTACGGTATGCGCACGACGAATTTTGCGATCGACGAGGTGTTCATCCACTTTACCAAGGTCAAGGAGATGACCGTCGAGCTTGCGGAGATCGAAAACAGCGTTTATCGCCTTGCCGACGCGATCAAAAAGACGCAGAAGCGTGCCAACGCGCTGAAAAATATCATGATCCCGCGCTTTGAAGAGACCGTCAAATTCATCACCGACGCCCTCGATGAAAAGGACAGAGAGGATTTCAGCCGCATGAAGGTCATCAAGCGCCAAAAGCTCAGAGAGAACGGGAAAGCATAATATGATGTGCTCAACTAAGCGGTTTATTCTAAATTGTCATTGCGAAGCCAATTAGCCGGGGTTCCCGCAACGCCTCGCGTTGTGGGGAGAGGAGTCGCTGCGGAGCGATACGAGAGTAGTCCGTTTAGGATTGCTCTCAATAAGCGCAGCCCGCAACGACGATGTGGCAATCTCAACCGATAAAAAAGGGTATAATACCCCGCGGCTTGCCGCGAAAGTGCCCAGTGGACACTTTAGTGCTTGAACCGGGGAAGTTTATTATACAAATGAAAGGATAGTCAGGAGGAAAACAAATGGCAAATAAGAAGAAAAAACAGGCGGCTAAGAAGCCGGTCAACAGCGCTCCCGCTAAAAAGCCCGCCCAGGAACAGAAGCCCGCTCCCGCGCAGAGCAAGGGCGGCAGCGCGAAGACATGGAAGATCATCGCCTGCGTATTGGCGGTCGCTTTGATCACGGTATCCTGCGTATGGGGCTTTACCGCCGCAAACCAAAAATGCGACGACACTGCCTGCACCTCGCAAAAAGCCGATGAATCGGCAGATGCACTGTCGCTCTGGACGGAGAGCGCTCCGCTGAAATCAGAGCTGACCGACTATATGAAGGCGATCACCGACGAAGGCTCCAACGATTTTATCCCCGTTGAGGATCGTATCGCGGTGTTCGATATGGACGGCACCCTGTGCTGTGAGACAGATCCCGGTTACTTTGACCACAAGCTGCTCTATCACCGCGTGATGGAGGATCCCGACTATAAGGATAAGGCGAGCAAGGAAGAAAAAGAGACCTGCGAGATCATCAAAGAATACTTTGACTCCGGCAAATATCCCGAGGGTCTGGATGTTAAGCACGGCAAGGCAGTCGCATCCGCTTTCAAGGGCATGACCCCTGCGGAGTTCGACGCGTACGTCAAGGAGTACGCACAGACGCCGATGGAAAGCTACACCGGCATGACCAACGGTCAGGCGTTCTACAAGCCGATGCTGCAGGTCGTCGATTACTTACAGGATCACGATTTCACGGTGTATGTCGTCAGCGGCACCGACCGCTTTATCACCCGCGGACTCTGCGACGGCACGATCGACATTCCGTATTCGCAGATGATCGGCTCCGATGAAAGCGTCGTCGCAAGCAATCAGGGTGATAAGGACGGACTGGAATATACCTATTCCCATGACGATAAGCTGATCACCGGCGGCGAATTCCTGATCAAGAACCTCAAAATGAACAAGGTATCCGTTATCCAGCGCGAGATCGGCAAGCAGCCCGTGCTGTGCTTCGGCAACAGCTCCGGCGACGGCGCGATGGCGAACTACACCATCACAAACAACAAGTATAAGAGCGGCGCGTTCCTGCTGTGCTGCGACGATACCGACCGCGAGAACGGCAATCTGGAGAAAGCCGAGAAAATGCGCAAGAGCTGCGAAGAAAACGGCTGGACGGCTGTTTCAATGAAGAACGACTGGACGACCATCTACGGCGACGGCGTGACATACAATAAAAAGAAATAACGCATAAGAGAAGGCTCTCCCGGATAGGGAGAGCCTTCATTTATGATTGATTCTGCATAATAACGGTCAGACAACAATTGTTAATAGGCGTACCGTTCCTTGCGGCTTTGCGCGCGTTTCAGCGCGGCGTCCCACTCCGCCTGTTCGCGATACGATCTCAGATCCAGTCCGTAGGGGATGGTGAGGGGCTTTCCGTCATCGTCCACATGGACGAAGATCAGGTTCGCGTGGTTGATGGGCACGCGGTTGCCCGTGGGGATCTCCTCTGCAAAGGTATCGACCCGCACCTCCATCGAGGTGTTGCCGACATAGGTGACCCTGCCCTCCAGCACGATAACCTGATTCAGAAACGCGCCGTGCTTGAAGAGGAGCTGATCGACCGCGATGGTCGTCACCAGACCGCCGCAGTGACGCATCGCCGTGAGGGCGCCTACCTCGTCGATCCACTCCATCAGCCGCCCGCCGAAGAGCCGGTTCTGACCGTTGATATCCTCCTGACGGATGATCTTTGAACTCTCTGTGGCTGAGTCGACCACACGCTTTTTCGCTCTATGTTGTTCCATGACAGATCCGCTCCTTTCATGGCTGCATTATACCATGCGCAGGCTCGGCTTTTCAAGAAAAACTTTAGCGGAATTTGACAGGATGCGGATGAAAAATAATGTTCGGTAGGTATGCTTTTGAGACCTGATGACGATTTTCGAAAATAGGGAATGGTCATCAGTATGCTTTATCTGTAGGAAACAGGCTACCTCGTCTTGGGAGCGCCCAGCGCGTGACAAAGGTTCTATCTACGCTCTCGCTGAAAATGATACACTGTATCATTTTCACCTGCGGATAAAACGACTCCGCGTTTTATCCTTGGCACGCTCGCTTTCGAGTCCCCGATGACCCACAGCCGAAATAGTTTAAGGGTAGGGATACTGTTATGGTATCCCTACCCTTAAATCTAATTGGTGGGTCATCAGGGACTCGAACCCCGGACCGACCGGTTATGAGCCGGTGGCTCTAACCAACTGAGCTAATGACCCTCATTTGCTCATTTGCAACGTAGCTTATTATAGCAACTTCTATTGCTTTTGTCAACGGAAAAATCGGGCGGCATACGCCTATTTGCGGCGCTTTCGTTTATTGCGCAGCTTTTTGAAAAGCGCGCTGATCGGTTCGTCCGACGACGCGTTATCATCCGCCGCATCATCCTGCGTCGCTTCCTGCCGGGGCAGCACCGTCAGCTCGACGGTATCGCCCTCTTTTGCTTCGCCGAACAACGCGCGCGGGACGTTCAGCATCTCGCCGTTCAGCTCGACGACTGCGATATCCTCTTCAAATCTGTCGATGATCACTCTCATTTGCTTCACCCGACTAATAATTTACACTACCGTTTTTCCTTTGTCAACCGGCTAATACTTGCGTTTTGACAAAATCCGTGTATAATGAAGAAGATAAAAGATAGGATGGTGTTGAGATGAATAATAAAAAACGCACTTGGCTGGTCAGGATCGTTGCGCTGATATGCGTATTGCTGCTGTGCGGCGGCATATTTCTGTCGTTGATCATGAAGTGATCGGCGGCTTTTCGGCGTTGTTCGTCAAATTTACTATATTTAGTTCTTTTAGTCAAAAATATTCTTGGAGTTTCCGATTTGACACAGTTTTTGTGATGTGATAAAATAATCACAATAAATCTTTAAGGCGATACTGTGATATCGACAAGATGTTGTATACGGATGGGCGCCATCCGGAATTTTGCTTACTCAGCCTCGCCGACGGTGGGGCTTTTGTTTTAAGAAAGGAGCTTTTGATATGGCGGAAAAGATGATGAAAATTCTCTCGTTCAAAGGCACGCCTGCCTTTTCTCCGAATGTCGACGGGGCGCTTCTCTCTCCCGCCGACTTTGCCGACTGCTCCGATAATATTGCTGTTTTACCCGGCTTTTGTGATGTGCATGTGCATTTTCGCGAGCCGGGTTTTTCTTATAAAGAAACAATTTCGTCAGGTTCAACGGCGGCTGCCCGGGGCGGGTATACAATTGTGTGTACTATGCCGAATCTGGATCCTGTACCCGACAGTGTTGAGAGCCTGAAAACACAGCTGGATATCATCAAAAACGACGCTGTGATCGGGGTTTTGCCCTATGGCGCGATCACCGTGGGCGAGAGGGGAGAAGCCCTCTCCGACCTTGAGGGTATGGCGGAGAACGTCGTCGCTTTTTCCGACGACGGACGCGGCGTGCAGAGCGCGGATATGATGCGCAAGGCGATGCAGCAGGCTAAAGCCCTCGGCAAAGTGATCGTCGCGCACTGTGAGGATAACAGCCTGCTTCACGGCGGCTACATCCACGACGGCGCCTATGCGAAGGCGCACGGTCATCGGGGTATCTGCTCCGAGAGTGAGTGGGGTCCGATCGAGCGCGATATTCGCCTGAGCAAAGAGACAGGCTGTGCATATCACGTTTGTCACATTTCCACAAAGGAAAGCGTGGCGCTGATCCGTCAGGCAAAGCAGGACGGCGTGAATATCACCTGTGAGACCGCGCCGCACTATCTCGTGATGGACGACGGCGATCTGCAGGAGGACGGACGCTTCAAGATGAACCCGCCGCTGAGATCGCCTGAGGACAGAGAAGCGCTGCTTGAAGGCTTGAAGGACGGTACCATCGACATGATCGCGACCGATCATGCGCCGCACAGCGCTGAGGAAAAGTCGCGCGGGCTGGAGAAATCCGCTTTCGGTATCGTCGGGATCGAAACCTCGTTCCCGATCCTGTATACGAAGCTGGTCAAGACCGGCGTCATCTCGATGGATCGCCTGCTGGAATTGCTTGTGGTCAATCCGCGCAAGCGTTTCGGTATCCCGTATGATCCCGGTGATTATTCCGTATGGGATCTGGATCAAGCATTCACCGTCGATCCCGCTGAATTCCTCAGCAAAGGCAGGGCGACGCCC
>CACZAW010000013.1 GCA_902779225.1 uncultured Ruminococcus sp.
AAAGCCACGGCTGACGTGAACTGTTACCGCGTCAGCTGTTTGTTTTTATGTATTCTATTGAAAAATCAGCGCTTAGGACGCTTGCGGTTCATCTTAGCTATAGACGCGAGGGTCGGTATCTTCATCGGACACACGTCGACGCATGACAGCGCTTTGGAACATCCCTTCGCGAAATTCGTCTTGTAGGATTCTCTGATCGCGTTTTCACGCGAACCGCTGCGGGACGCTATCAGGTAACAGTCGTTGGCGAACACCGCGCCGTAGAAGGTGCTGCCGTCCCCGTAGTTCGGGCAGACCTCTAAGCACAGCCCGCATTTCAGGCATTTTCCCGCCGCGTACATATGCTCGTATTCCTTGGCTTGCGCGCCTTTGTATTCTTCGATATACGCGTCGGCCTTTTTCAGGTTTTCCTGGATTACGCCCCTGTCGACGACCAGATCGCTGATGGTTTTGAACTTTTTGAGGGGTTCGATCACGATCGTATCCCCCTTGAGATCCCGCAGAAAGGTCTCGCAGGCGAGCGCCGGTCGGTTGTTGATCACCATAGCGCACGCGCCGCACATCCCCTGCAGACAGGAACATTCCCAGCCGATCCTCGGGGCGGGATCGCCGTTGATATCCACTAGGTCGTCCTTATAGTTCAGCTCGTCCAGCATCCCCGCGACGGTCTGATTGCCGTTGTAATCGTAGCGGAATTCCTGCCAGTACGGCTCCGTTGCAGGTGACGCCTGCCGCAGTATCTTAACTCTCATACTTGCCCTCCGTATCAAGGTAGGTTCTGAATTCGCCGTTGTCATAGCGGATAACGGTCGCCGCCCGACAGGCGTCCTTCGTATCCGGATGATCGCTCCGATAATGTGCGCCGCGGCTTTCCTGCCGGCTTTGCGCGCAGATCAGCGTCGCTTTGGCGAGGGTCAGGATCGCCGACACACTGTAGCCGAAGTATGCCAGCTCCGAGCTGTCATAGCGGATCTTGTCCGCGACGGAAAGATAGAACGATACGTCGTCGATACCGCTTTGCAGTTTTTCGGCACAGCGGACGATGCCGAGGCTCTCGCGCATCGTTTCGGCGAGCATATCGCGCACATATTTGACGGGATACCGACTTTGGGTGCCCTTGAGTGCGCGCAGCGTTTGAGCCGCTGCAGCCAGCTCGTCCGCCCCGTCAGTATCAACGCCGACAGCGCTGTTGTTTTCGATCGACGCCGCCGCGACCTTTCCTCCGTATATCGCCGCGAGCAGAGAGTTGCCTCCCAGACGATTCGCGCCGTGGTAGATCGAGGCGCATTCGCCGATCGCGTACAGGCGCTTGATATTAGTCTCATGGTTGTTCTTCACCGCGATGCCGCCCATGAAAAAATGCACCGACGGCGATACGGGGATGCTCTGCTCGCAGATATCGATCCCGCGGTATTTTAGGCACAGCTCATAAACCTCGGGCAGCCTTTGCAGGATCCTTTCTCTGCCGAGGAAGCTGACGTCCAGATAAACGTCTTTGCCGCATTCTTCCATACACCGCGACACAACGTCGCGCGGCATGAGGTTGCCGCGTTCGCCGAACCGATCCTCCATGAAGTAGACGCGCCTGCCGTTCTCTTCATAATACAGCCGACCGCCTTCGCCTCTTGCCGCCTCTGAGATCAGCATCCGCTTCTGATCGGTCTCGATCGTGGTGGGATGGTACTGGATGAATTCGAGATTTTTCAGCTCCACGCCCTGCGTGAACAGCTTGCCCGCGACATAGCCGTCGCATTGGGTAGAGCCGGTCGTCTTGCCGAACAGGGCGTTCTGTCCGCCGGTCGCGATGACGACGCTGTCCGCTGTGATCGCTTCGGGCGCGCAGGTCGCCTCGTTATAAAACACCGCGCCGCAACAGACGCCGTCCTGTATCAAGGCGCTGTAGAAATCCATCCATAAGCGGCGCTTGATGCGCCCCATGCCCTCGTAGCGCCGCGCTTCCATAACCAGCGCGGTCACGATCTGCTTACCCGTAGACGCGCCGCAGTAGCAGGTGCGCTTATAGGACTGACCGCCGAAGGCGCGCTTGCTGACGCTGCCGTCGGGCTCGGTCGAAAAAACAGTGCCGAGCTTTTCCAGCCATTTGATGATATCCGGCGCGCTCTCGCATAATCCCGTGACCGCTTTTTTGCCGGCGATATGGCATCCGCCGTTCAGCGTATCTTCGATATGGCACGCGATGCTGTCGCCGGGCTCATGCCGGTCGGTGACGGCGTTGATGCCGCCCGCCGCTAAGACAGACTGCGCGCGCTCCGACGGAAAAGGAGATACCAGCGTGACCTCCATGTTCTTTTCGGCACAGCTGACCGCACAGCTCAGCCCCGCGATCCCGCTGCCGATGATCAATACTCTCTTCATACCGTTACCCCTGACCGAACATCTTTGCGTGTGTCGTCGTAATGATCACGCTCACCGCGATCAGCATGATGACGCAGATGATAAGGTCGATGACGTCTATGACGCGTTTCTTTTTGATATCCGAAAGCCATCCAAGCGTGACGAGCGCGTTGCTGAACGACAGCGCGACATGGCAGAACAGCGTCGCGTAAAAGATGATCTGCACCGCCTCAACCATCACATAGCCGAAGCTGCCTGCGCTGCTTTTCAGCATGGGGAAGGAAAAGATGTGGAGCGGCAGCAGCAGGATCAGCAGCACCGCGCTGACGCGCTGCAATACGGTGCGGATATTCAGCCTTTTATAAGCGACGCCCTTTGCGTCATGCAGGACGGCGACGCCGATCACCGATAGGATCGCGTGCAGCACAAAGCACCCTGCGACGGCGTAGCCCGACACCTTCGACAGCGTCGGATTGTAATAGAATGTGATGTAGGCAAAAAGCTGATACCCTTCGTGTATCAGCAGCAGCAAAATCGTCAGCAGCGACAGCCGCGCGTTCCATTTTTTGATCGTCATCGGCAACCTCTTTACTCTGTTTGATGATGGATTATTTGCACTAAAATGATTGTATCCTATCCGCTCGTTATTGTCAATAAATCCGTGAAAAACTGCTCAACAGATCGCCTTATCATTTGTCAACGGCATCCGCCGGAACGGATGTCGATCGCAAAGAAAAATACCGGCAATCGCTATCATGTATTTCCTTATATAAGTAATTAAACACGGGATTCGTACGAAAAGCCGCCGATTGCTTGCAATTATTGATGACAGGGTGTACAATTCATAGTGAATATCACCCATTTTCTACGGATGATTGCAGGAGGTTCGAATGATAAAGTTCAGAGAATGGCTAAGCGTGCAGGTTGCAAAGCATCCGAAACGCGTCGTATTGATCTTGATTATCTTGTTGAACGTGCTTTTCATCACTGTTTCCGCTGCGGTGATCAGCTCTCTTTCTCTGCGCGGGACCGAGCATATGAATTTCTTCCATGCCGCTTATTATACGGTGACGATGATCCTTGACGCGGGTTGTATCGAATCCGTGATAAAGGATATCGGCACCTCGGGCGTTGCGCTGACCTTGACCTGTCTGGCGGTCATCATCATCGGTATGATAACCTTCACGGGCGCGGTCATCGGTTATCTGACAAACATACTCAACGATTTTATAGACAATGCCAGCGCAGGCAATACGCGGCTTTATCTGTCCGATCACACCGTCATCCTTAATTGGAACGCCGGCGCTCCCGAGATCGTCAACGATCTTCTTTACAGCGATCATAAAGAAACGGTCGTGGCTCTGGTAAAATCGGGCGGCGAAGATATCAAAAAGGAGATCGAAGAAAGGCTCCATCTGACGATCGAAAAAGAGAATGCGGTCGTCAGTAAAAAAGCAGCCGCCATGAGCTATTTCGCCCGCAGACGATATCTCAAAAACAACAAGCTCGGCAACAACGTTACTTTTATCGTCATTGAAGGAAATATCTTTTCTCAAAAACAGCTCAGGGATATCCGAATAGATATGGCGAAAGCCATCATCATCCTCAGCAACGATCCGTCGGATTCCGCTGCGGAAGACGAGGGCAATCCTCAGGCAGTCAAAGCGTTGATGCAGACGGCGGATATTGTGTCTGCCGGAAACGCCGATCATCATCCGAACATCATCATCGAGATCACCGATCCGTGGACTTCCGATATTGTTCAGAGGATCATCAGCGGCAAAGAGCTGGACAAAAAATGCAATATCATCTTGTTCCACGTAGAAAAATTCCTCGGTCAGCTGCTGGCTCAGCTGTCATTGACGCCGGAATTGACGCTTGTATACGACGATCTGTTTTCCAACAAGGGAACGGCGTTTTATACCGAACCCGTGCAGACGGATAATGAGATCGGCTATATCCGGGAGTATCTTGCAACGCACAATAACGCCGTACCTCTCACCCTGCTTACCCGTAACGGCGAGAGCAGCTTTTGCTTTGCGGCAAATACTCATGACAGTATCGGCAAGATGCAAGAGCGCAAAAACGCGGGCTTCAGCGTTGAGCTGAACGATATGCAAAGCAAGTGCAAAAGAGTGATCATGATAGGCCACAACACCAAGGTGGAAGAGATCATGAGCTGCTACGAAGCCTACATATCCTGTCAGACCCGCGATCAGCGATCCTGCCCGCTGAAGGTCACCGTGATCGACGATGCCGAAAGCATCAGGAGGATGGATGATTACCGACGCTATTCTTTTGTTGAAGAAACCGTCGAATTGGATATTTATCATATTGATAAGACCATCGAGACATTCAAACGCCTGCTGTTTGATACATCGGAGGAAACAAACATCCTGATTCTCTCCGACGATACGGAGCTCGATGAATACGCCGATTCCTCCGCCCTGATGTGTTTGGTTTATATCCGGGACTTTATCAAGGAAATACTCCGTGAAAACCCCGACTATGATAAAAAGCGGATAAAAACCATCGTTGAGATCACAGACCCGAGTCATTATGATATCGTCAAGGGCTACGATATGGTCGAACCGGTGATCAGCAACCGATTCACAGGTAATATCCTCACACAAATCGGGGTAAAGGAATCGATATTCGAATTCTATAAGGATTTGCTGAGTTATTCCCCTGATAGACCGGGCGCCCAAAACAAAAAGCCGCAGTTGAAAAAGGTCTCGGCATTCTTCAAAAAAACGCCGCCTGCGTGTACGGCTTACGATCTGGTGCGCGCCGTATTTGAAGCGTCTGTTGCATCGGCCGAAGCCTCCCCCATTCTGGTTCTCGGCTATATCAAAGCAAACGGTGAAATCATCCTCTTCAGCGGCGATCTGTCAGAAATACCCGTATCGCTTGAAGCCGAGGATAAGATGATCGTATATACGGATTTTACCGGTCATCCCGATTAACGGAGGTATTCAAAATGGAAAAAGAAAAACATGAACGCACCGAATTGGAGATCATCCAATTTCTGACGTCGGACGCTGTCATGTTAAGCCTTGAGGAAGACAAATTACCGATCAAAAAGGGATAATTGATTATCATTCAATACAGTCGACAGCGCCGGGTGAGCAAACGCTTTGCCCGGCGCTGTCCTCTGTCTCAGATACGGCGGATATCCTTTCCGACAGTCTCGGTAAGGACTTCACGCTGGAGGATACGCTGGTGTTCTCAAACGCGGAGGAAGGCGGTCTTGCGGCTACCGGAGCGCGGCAGTCGAGCCGAATCAGGTCGTCGGCAATACCGTAACGCCGACCAAGGGCGCGAAAGCGGGAGACGGCGAGGTCACGATCCTCGACGCGACAACGATCCAAAGATGGCTGGTCGATCTTACCGCTGCCGACGGCATCGGTAAACCGATCGGTTAGGCGAGCCATTGACATTCATTTGTTATTTATCACGTTAAAAACCGCATGGATAAGCTATTTGAGCCTGTCCATGCGGTTCTTTTTTGGATATTCGATTTGATGTTTCTTGTAAACGTCAAGCGGATCGATTACAACCGATCCAGCTTATTCTGCAGCAATTCAAAGAATCGCGAGATATGCTCGCCGTCAACAAAGCCGTGATGCACCGTTACGGATATCGGCATCGTTTTGTCATCCCCCATTTTCCCGATGACGAAAAGAGGATAATCGTTGCCGCGGCGATCGCGCTGTGTGTTGCAAAAAGACGTAAAATCCAATTTGGGCAGCGCGCTGACCAGCACGACGTTATAGTCCGTCATCGCGTCAGCCAGCTCATACGGATCGACGGAAGCGGCAAGCGCTTTCACCTGCCCTGCCGTCTGACAGAACCCATCAAAGTCCTCTGCATACGGAAAAACCATTTCGGCAAAGTTATCCTTCTCTTCCACCCGGATCGGCGCAAGCCCGTCGATCCGGTCATAGCAGACGACGTTTCCCTCCCGATCAAAGCGGTAGCGAAATTCCTGAATCTCATTGACGGCGCTGAGGATCGCGTAGAAGTAACTCAGAAAAAAAGAAACGCCTTTTGCCTTAGCCGCTGCATAAGCGTGACTGACGTCCACACGCACCGTGACCCCAAGGTTGGGATTGATAAAATCACGAAAAAACTCAAAATTACCGCGACGGCTCCAAGTGGCAATATCAACGACACATTTTTCAGGCTTTTTGTATAGTCCCGGATTTTGCATCGAAAATCCTCCTGTTCATCTTTTTAATACTGTTGCTCCATCTGCAAGGGAGGTTGACATATCGCCGTCAAAACGATCGGCATACGGCGACCGTATCTGTCAGGGCAGATTGCATTTCGGCCACTCATGCGGGAACGGCCCGCTGACCTCGCACTGGATACCGTTTTCCCGAAGCAGGCTTTGAAATTCCTTCACATAAGCGTCGTTTTCAAACGCCTGTACCCAGGCGATACAGAATTTGCCGCCCGCGGCGTTTACCTCCAAGAACAGCCTTTTGTTCATGATCAACGTGTATTCTTCCTCGATATAGGGCTCCAGGCTGCCCCATTCGGGATTGCCCACATAGCTGATGGTGTATGTCGGATCGGACGCCACAAGCTGATAGATCGCATGCATCAGGCGCTGGCGCTCTCCCTGATCCGCCGTGCTTCGTATCTGAGCAGAAATACGCATAACGGAGTTATGCACATACCGCACGATATCCTCTTGACTCTGAACGACGATCTGACCGCGCGTCATCGTGCCGAGCCGCTCCATATCCAAGCCGATCTTCGCAGGGTTGTGCTTGATAAAAATAACATAAGAGTTCGTAAACCTGCTGCGAGGACAATTCAGCGCGTTCCGCGCGTCAATGGCGATCCCTGCATAGATATCCTTTTCATTTTCGGGATACAGATTTTGAAACATCTTTGCCATATAGACGGTCAAGAGCGTCAGAGGGCTGTTGTCGCTCCCTTTGGATGACGCAAGGAATTCCTTCTCCGGTATCGTGACCTGATAAAGATATCCCTTCATTTCATCGTTCACGGTTTCGGGGATCACAAAGGGATCTTCGACCGTGGTTCGCATCATTCCGTCCTCCCCGTCCACGAGGTTGAACACCTTCACATCCTCGTCGGGAGAGATCGGAGAATCCGGCAGGATGATGCTCTGCGGATCCGGCTGAATGCCGTATTTTTCGCTGATGTAGCAGTACAGCAGGGTTTTATAAAACCACATGGCGCTCCTGCCGTCGGCAATCATATGATGAACGACCAGCTTCAGCCGTCTGCCCTCACACGCTGCCGCGATCCAGTGGTAATTCACCGCTTCAGAGCCCAGCACGAGTTCCTCTGAAAAAGAATCCTTCACAACGATCGGAAGCTGATTTTCGATCTTGTCGTATCCGGCTTCCGTCCTGACGATACGAAACGCAAAGTAAGGATATCTCTTGATCGTTTTCTGCATAGCGTCATACATGACCGAGCAGTCGATCTCATCCTTTAGTGTAAACAAAAACTGCATGATATTCGGTTTCTTGGGAGAACTGATGATCCCCGACAGATCCGCTTTGTTCATAGCTGAACATCTCCTTTTATTTCAAGTATTGTTATTTGGTTCTATTATAACAGGATTGATCCGATGCTTCAATAGCCGGAATCAAAAATGCAAAAGGCAGATGATCCTATCGTTAATTACTTCTTGAAATCCTGCTTTCCATCCATTATCATGATGCTGATCGGACAACCGTAGCCATTCGATAATAAATCCGAACGCGGTTTTGCTATCGGATGGCTAAGCAAGCGCTCTTGCTTTTTGCAAGGCAGAACGCTGTCTTATCAATATTATTTTAGAAAAGGAGATACCCCCATGAAAATCACTGCTTTTAATCCCCTGATCCTGACAAAAGACGCCGAGGCGACGATCGCCCTCTATGAGGCTCTCGGTTTTGAACGCCGCCACACCAAATCCGGCATCGAAGGCAACGTCACCAGCGTCACCATGAGATATACCGGTGACGACGGCAAGGTATTCAATATTGACGTCACCGAGGCGCCCGTTCCGCAGGACGTCACAACCATCCGCATGAGCGTACGCGGCTTTGACGAGGCGTATCAGCTGCTCGAAGAGAGAGGCTTCAAGAACGCTCAGGGCGATAAGATCACCGAGACCGGCACCTCTAAAGCTACGATGATGGTATCGCCGTCAGGCATTCCGATCAGCCTCACCGAACACATCAGAAAAGAAGACGAATAGTCAGACAGAACAAGAAAGCGCGCTTTGCGCGCATTTCGCATCGCCATCGCTCGTTGCCGCGCAGCGGCAAACTGAGCGGGCATACAAATCTTTTTTCTTTACGGAAACGAGCAGTTTCCTGTAAAGTAAAAACGCGGCAGTCGTTCTTGGTTCAAGAGCGTCTGCCGGTTTGAGAGTGTTTCTTATCATGTATAAAGCCTTGGATGACAAGGATCAGTTTAACTTGGTAGGAATGACCGACAGCGTGAAGGAAATCATGGAAGTAACTGGATTTGACCTGTTTTTACTCTAAATCTTCACTGTCATCACAGTTGTGCCTATATGATGGTTTTAGCAATCACATGACCAAACCTCTTGCACTTTTCAAAGCATCTTATATTCGGAGGATATTATGTTAAATCTATCGGAGATCATTCAGTTGAAGCAAGAGCTTGCCGATCAAACCGGCACGGAATTACATTATCACGACGTTTGTCCGAAGCCGTTCTTTACATTGGAGCGATCGGACAGCGAGATCCAAAGCTGTATCACGGATTATCTCAAGAAGAAGCGTTATGCTCCTCGGTTTTCGGATGACGGACTGCAATTCACCGTGGAGAAAGGATAAGGATTATGGCGCTGACATTAGAGAGAGCGAAAGAGATCAACCGTACGATGGTAACAGAAGATCATCTGATCATCCATTCGCTGAACGTGTGCTACGCGATGGGCGCGATGGCGCGTCATTTCGGCGCGGACGAGGAGCATTGGATGGCGGTCGGTTATCTGCATGATTACGACTATGAGAAGTTCCCCGAGGAGCATTTACAGCATACCGAAAAGGAACTGCTCGCCGAAGGCGTGAGCGAAGAAGACGTCCGCGCGATCCTCAGCCACGGCTGGGGCATCTGTACCGACGTCGAACCGCTGACGGATATGGAAAAGAGCCTGTTCGCCGTAGACGAACTGACGGGCATCATCCAAGCCGCCGCGAGAATGCGTCCGAACGGCATCACCGACCTGAGCACCAAGAGCTTCATGAAGAAGTTCAAGGACAAAAAGTTCGCCGCCAAATGCGACCGCGAGCTGATCAAAAAGGGCTGTGAGCTGCTGGGCATGGAGGTCAGAGACGTCGCCGAGATCTGCATCGACGGTATGCGTCCGCACGCCGAGGAGATCGGCTTACAGGGAACGGAAAACTGATCGATTGAGATTGCTCAATAACGATTGAAAAATACACCCGCAACAGTTACGTTGGTTACTGTTGCGGGTGTTGCCTTAATTCAACCCGTCACGGATGGTTTGATATCCCGCCGGTTCCCGATCCATTTGAAATACAAACAGGACAGCCCTTCTGGACTGTCCTGTTTTGTATGGTTCAGTTATACAAACGCTCTGCTGTTATTTTTTGATGTGCTGAGTAAGCTGGATGGAGAAGCCGGAGGGAGAGATCATCAGACATGAACGGGCGAATTCGGAATCGATCGAATGATCTTCACCGCGGGCGTTTTTAAAGCCGTGAGCCTTGAGCAGCTCGTAAGCCTCATCAAAATCGCTGACATTCATCCTCATGGTGGTCATGTCACGGGGCATGGATTCCACCCGGGCAACATCTAAACAGAAGCCGTTTGCATCCTTCATGCGAATGCTGGAAATGTCTTTGTCATCGATGTTGTCTACCTGATGGCGGCGTTCGAAACCGAGTTCCTCAAACAGATCGATGATATCATCTGCATTTTTAGAAAGAATCATAGGGATAAAAGTTGTGATTTTCACAGGGTTATCTCCATTTCTTAACAATTATTTTTTATGATAAACCAGATTGATACCGAAGCCGGACGGCGAGATCAGCATCGCCGATCTGCCGGTCGGGGTCTCAACCGATTTATTACCGTAAACGTTCTTGAAGCCGTGATCCGTAAGCAGTTGATACGCGCTGTCAAAATCATCGACGTTCATGCGGATACCTACCATATCGCGCGGGAGCTCGAACTCGGGAAAAGATATATCCAGATAGAAGCCGCCATCGTTCTTCATTCGGATGCCTTCCACGTTCAATTCGCCGATCCCCTCTTGGTCATGTCGCTTTTGAAAGCCTAATCCCTCAAACAGGTCTACGATCGGATCGGCGTTATTTGTGAAAATCTGCGGATTGAATGTTGTAATTTTCATGGTATTATCTCCTGCTCTATTTATTGTGCTGTGAAACTGCCAGAATATAACCGGACGGTGAGACTACCATGGTATATCTGGAAGATCTGGTATCAACGGTTTTTGCCGCTCTTTCATGGTTTGGCTTTCTGAATCCGTGGGACATGAAGAATTCGATCGCTTCATCAAAATCATCCACGTTTACGCGGATCATCGTGTACTCTCCGTCACCCATCGCAATGTCGACATAAAAGCCGTTTTCATCCTTCATTCTGACGTCCGTTGTTTTTATTTCGCTGATATTCTGTTTAAGATGGTGCTGTTTGAATCCAAGCTTCTCGAAAAGCTCGATCGTTGCGTCTGGATCCCTTGTAATGATCAGCGGATTGAATGTTGTGATTTTCATGCTAATGTTCCTTTCGCTTTCTTATTCATCAGATTGTTGAGTTTGCTCAACATCGATTTTACTGTTTGTTTGTTCTTTTTCGACTGCTTTTTTGTTTGTATCGATCGTTTTCCCGAAGACAAAAAAGCGATCATACAGATACTCGGTCACCAGATTCAGCGCCATGTTCAGGATCGTCACGAGAAGATCGTTCCATCCGCAGGTCTCAGCCAGATAGTTTCCCAGAATGGTCGAAGCCGGTGTGAATACGGCATAGTAGAGGGCGACCTTCAACATGGCTATCGGCACGTTTCCGGCGGAACGGAAGGTAAACTGCCGGTTCAGTGTAAAATTCCAAAGCACGGACAGAGTGAGGGCGATCAGGTATTTCGGCCAGTAAAGCCACTGCGTCAAACCGTCCAGCAGTGCAAAGGTAGCAAATTCAATGACTCCCGCAGAGATAGAGAACAGTATGAATTTGACGCCCCTTGCTACTTCTTTTTTCTTGTTCATCTTCAATTACCTCCTCGATAATCGCCATTCCCACGCCGTCCAAAACAACGCCGAACTCTATCAGACTGACGACCACGGCTAATGTAATCAAGCCGGTATCGCCGTAGTTACGCGAAACAAAGCCTATCATCACAAAGTCCATCAGTCCCCAGCAGATGTATACGGAAGAATCCACGATGCTGTACCTCGACATCAGCAAAAAGTCCTTAAACGACAGATGCCATACAAAGTGCAGCAGGAAGGTGTATTCGGTTCCGTCGTTTGTCATCGAGATCTTCAGATAATTTCACCGCTCGAATTCGACGCGTTATCCTTCTTCTTTTTGCTAAAAAGTCCCATGTTTGTATCCTCCTTTGATCTTCGTGTCGCGATGTACATATACCCGCTCAAGCTACACATTCTCATAATTTATTTTACTATATTTGTTATTTAATTACAACAGGGGGTTCCAACTTGTCACTATTTTTTGACTGTTTTTTGCGGCTTCTTGCCCGCCGTTTTCCTCCAAAGCACTAAACGACCGTCATATACACTTCCCCGGTGCAAGCGCTAAAGTTTCCGCCGGACACTTTTCCCCTCGTTCTGCTCGGGCGGGGTATCATACCCTTTTCATGTCGAATAAAAGGCTAAAAACGGAAAGCCTTTCTTACAGATCGGTTCCGTAAGAAAGACTTTGGCTTATTACCCGCGAAAAAGCAGCTATCGCAATAGTATTAGTTTCCGCTTTTTGTCGAGGCTTATAGACAATCCTCCTGATTTCTATTATCATTACGATTTATATGACATAAAGGCTTTCACGAAGGGAAACTATTACCACGCATTAACAAAGAATAAGCGCAATGTAATAATACGCACGAGGTGATGAGGTTTTGCGGCACCATGGGCGTTTTAATTATTTACGCTTTGATTTTGCTTGAACAATTCTCATCTATTTAATATCATTACCATGAATTAGTTCTTTTTCACGCATAGGAGCAAGAGGAAAATGGATAAGAACGTGCTCAGAATAAGAATATGCTTTGCAAAGACTTGATTATTGAAACAGCGGAACCATTCATGGCTCCGCTGCTTCAATATCAATTATATCACTTTTAAGCTTCTATCTCCGGCAACTCATTTTCGCCCTGTGAAATCCACTTCATTTCAACGCCGATTTGAAAAGGCACCTCGTACTGAACAATATGTCTCTGGATATAGGTTGCGTCGGTGATATCCACGCCGTCCTTATTGACGTCCGCTCTGATTGCAATCAAACCGTCCGGATCATCGCAGAGATCCGCGAGAAGGCGCTGCACCTTCGTCGCGTCTAATATAGAGATATTATTGTCGCCGTCAACATCTCCGTTAAGATAAGTGATGACAACAGCTCGGCACTGTAAAACAGAAACTGCAAAGATCAAACATACACAGATCAGTGCAGTAAAAACTGCGAATACAGATTTTCTGTTAACTCTTTTGTTCATTCTATTCACCTCTTTAGTCGCCTATGCCTCTATCTCCGGAAGTTCGTTGTCGCTTTTAACAATCCGATTTGCCTCGCTGCCGATCCGATAAGGATTGCCGAGCTTAGCAAGATACCGCTGAATAGCAACAGCGTCACTAGTATTCAAACCTTTCTGATCAACATCCGCTCTGATTTCAATCAAACCGTATGTATCATCGCAGAGATTCTTAAGCAAGCGCTGGATAGTAGTTACATCCATAATTGAAATAATATTGTCACCGTCTGCGTCACCGTTATAATAAGTCATGATCTTTGCCTGACATCTCAGAAGCGGAGCCGTACAGAACAAAAAGGTACAGATCAGCATAGCAGCAACCGTGATAGCTGCTTTTTTACCAACTCGATTTTTGATGATATTCACCTCTCACAGTATCATTCCGTAATGATGCCCTTCTGTTCCAGAACATCTATTATATAGCGTGTATTCTGCAAGGCGAGCTCGTAATCGACGTTGTCATATTTATCCACCAGCCTTTGGGCGATCTCAGATTCATCCAATCCTTCATCGATAAAGCGCCAGATATCGGCGCCGGTCTTGTTCAACTTAACGATACCGCGAAAACCGGTCATCTCACCGGAGGATACAGCAACATAGCCGTCGCCGAGCTGCGTCAGCACCATTCCGTCATTTATTTTCATTCCGAACACTCCGTTTTTCCTTTTTGTAAATGGTAAGCTGCAGCGATCTGTCTGCACAGCTTCTCAAGTCTTAATCGACGCACGCGTTTTGAACATCCGTCCTTGGCCCAAGCGCATTTCTTTAATTCGATGCATCGGGGAGCCAAGGGACATCCATTGCACTCCGGATATAGTATCTGCTCTTTCCAGCTTTGTATGAGTGCTTTGTCGCGCCGGGGTGAATAAATAGTACCGATAAACTCAGACTCGCTGAAATGCTCGCATTTGCCGACGGAACCGTCGGGCATGATGACTTCGCATTTATCGCTGTCTGCCATACAGCGCTGAAAAGCAATATCCCTTACCAGAGGCGTCGTAAACAAAAAGCTGTTGTTCTTGAGTTTATCTTTCAGCTTCAACATCATTTCCGCCGCCTCTGCTTCATCCTCAAACGCGTCTACCTTACCGGCAAACTCCTTCAAAAGATGCGGATAGACAGTAAGCCCTTCTTTGCCGCTGAAACGGGCAGCAAGTTCGTCGCACAGCAGAAGCAGATCATCCGAATTCTTTCGGTTCAGATTCAAACGTACCGTGACTCTGACCCCATGACGCAGCAAACAATCGATGTTGTCCAATACGCGTTCGTATGCGTTATCATCATGATAGATATATGCCTTTGTTCGCTGATACCGCTCTTTGGTTCCGTCTAAAGTGATCTGAGCTTTCTTCAAATGCCATTTTGCGACGGCACGTTCAACCGTATCCTCATCAAACAGATAAGCATTTGTTACGATTTGCGACGTAAATGTCACACCTCGCTCTATCAGATGTTCGGCGATCAGATCAATTGCCGAGATATTATACAGAGGTTCTCCTCCGAACCAACATATGCTGACGTCTTCGCCGGCGCAGGCAGTAGCGATATAATCCGCTGTATCAAGCGCTGTTGTTTCGCTCATGGTGATACGCCTGCTGTTCTGTTCATAGCAATAGAAGCACCTGGCGTTGCAGTCGGTCGTAGGGAGTATGGTAAAGTTGGTCACAGCTCTTTTTCGGGTGTGAAGCAAAGTAAGGATTCTCCTGACCTGCAGGGTATATTGCAGCTCATTATGGGATTCCGGAACAAGAAACCGGCTCCGGATCAACTCTTCGCGGTTATCGCCGATCTGTTCGTTAGGCTCAAGCAGAAGCAGCTCGCCGGTCAGCGTGTGGTAATAGAGTGTTCCGTCCTCACACGGCACCTGAACACAGTCGGTCGTCAAGCGATAACGCTCTTCGGGAAGAACTCTCTGCGCATCACAGATGCTTTTAGCAGTATCGGAACGGGGAAAAACTTTACGCATCGCGACTGTACTCCTTTCTCTGAATCCGGTATGTATACTAACGATATGCGAAAACCTGTTATGATAAAGTATAAAAGCAGTAAGGCAACACTGCTATGCTGCCTTACTGTATCTGTATATTTATGCTTCTTCTTCTAATGTCTCATTCGGGCAAAGCGCACCGGCACATCCGGATGTCATAATTACATCTTCTGTGCTGAATTCAATGACACTGACTTCAGCGTTTTCATATTGTTCTTTTTTCAAAAGAATCACTCCTTTCGGTTTTTTACAAAGAAATATCACGGTAAAACTGTCTTCTCAGGCGGGGAGTCCCCGCCTGAGAACAGTAGAAAATTATTCGAAATAAGCTTTTGCTTTAAAATAGTAATTATAAAGCGCTTTTGATAATCCGCCTAACGCATCCTTATTCTGCGTATTGTATGCATAAGTCAATGCAGAATACTGATAGGTGCTGGCTGTACTGCCATCGGAAACGGTGATCTTATATACATGATCCAGCTCCTTGGCGGCAATGCCCGTGATATTGAGCGCAAGTCTTCCGTCATCGAGTTTGCTAAGGGAGATATCGCCCGGCTGGCCGATCCCGATTACGTTGTCGTCAACCGAAACAGTCAATTGTTCAGCGTCAAAACCTGCGATCGGCTTGAAGTAGAAATTCAGCTCCGTCTTATACTCAAGCGAGAGCGAGAAGGTGGTCCTAGCAACACTGGCACACTGAACGTCGCGTACCGGCTTATAGTCTTCGGGAACTTCGATACTGTTCAGCTCTTGCTCGTAGCCTTCAGCGGCAGGATCCTCGGTGTTGTAATCAAAGAACTTCTGAGCTTCAGCGCCGTAAATCTTTGTGGCTGCACAGAGTGCTTTCAGATCAGCGGAAGCACTTTCTTTTTGAATCTGGGCGTCGCAGTAACCACATACAGAATAGCTGCGGTTCTTGATTATTGTATCGCCGTATTTGATCACTACCGTCACTTCGTCGTTAATCTGCTTTGCTGCACATTTAGCGATGACAAACCTGTTGAAGTCCGCGTCATTGCAGTATTCTGTCTCTTCTTCGTCGTTGAAAGTATAGGTGATCGAGTAATCCTCGGGATTCGTTCCCTCGGGCAGTGCTTTAATATAGTAGTTAATCAGGATTTCATCTTGAAGCGCAATGGAGTAGGTATACTCTATATCCGATTTCACGACAGTATAGAGTCCCTGCTCGTTAGCTGTTATAACCGCCAGATAATCATCTGCACAGCAGTTCTGGGGGACGATATTTGCAAAGTATCCGCCGGTGATGTTGCCCTCGGGAGTCTTTGCATCGCCGGTCTCGGTGATCGTGCCGAACGTACCTGCGGAGATGTTTACCTCGGGTACGCCGGTGTTCTCCGCATGGGTTGTCGGATGAATCACGGGCTCCAGTTCAAACAGCATATCGCCTACGGTTACAGCTTCGGAATCAACATTCAGAACAACATTGATATCCTGAGCTTCGGGATAATTATAAGGCCAGTTGTCGATCGCGTATTTGGTGCCGTTTGCAACCGTGGTATTTCCGCTGAGCGTCAGCGAACCCGCATTGTTGATTGTATAAAGCACATTCGTGCCGGCGCCGACATCCACGCTATCCAGTATCGCCGTGCCGTAGTTCGCCAGTGTAACGCGTGCAGCTGTTGTATCGACCTCCAAAGAACCGTTGCTCATTTCAAGCTTACTGAATGCCAGTACACGGATACCCTGTGTCTGGGTACCGGTAGAGCCGACGGTAGGATGACCGAGAGTCATCGTATGACCGTCCAGATCGAAGATTACGTTCTGTGTCTTGATGGTGTCAAGGCTGTTGGTCTCTACACCGACGTCAAAGCCGCCGTCGGTA
>CACZAW010000014.1 GCA_902779225.1 uncultured Ruminococcus sp.
CGCCCCATAACCTCAAACAGCGCTACGCCGGAAACCGGCTGATCTGGTATACCGAGAAAAGCGATAGCAGCGACAAGCTGCTGACAGACGAGGGCGCGAGCTTCTCTTACAACCTCGACAGCTACAAGATCGACGTCAAAGAGACCGCCGAGGCTACCGCTCTGCTGCGAAAGTACGACGCGATCGACGATTATGAATTCATCAAAGGAAACATGGACGATGTGTTCCTCAACGTAACCGGAAAGAGACTGGGTGACTGATATGACAAAAACGATCAATTCCTATAAAGGACTGACACTGAGAAATTCAAAGGTATTTCTGAAGGATAAGACGGCGATCTTCTTTTCGCTGTTGACACAGCTGATCATTCTCGGACTGTTCCTGCTGTTCATCAAATCAAGCTACCTCGACGGCGTCAACGAAGCGCTCGGCGCGCTCAAGGACAAGGTCGGCAGCGCAGACGTCGAAGCGCTGGTCAATTCATGGATGATATCCGGCGTGTTGGGAACCGCGGTCATCACCGCAACGATGAACGCGCTCTCCGTCATGGTCTCCGACAAAGAAAACAAGGTCGACTATGACTATAACGCCAGCTCCGTCAAAAGCCCTGTCGTCGCACTGTCCTACTTCTCCGGCGCCGTTCTCTGCTCGCTGATCACCTCCGTGATCCTGCTTGCCGCAGGGTTGGGCTTTCTCGCCGCGACCGGCACCTTTCTGCTGACCGCCGTCGACGTCCTGACCCTCTTCGGATTGGTGGTGCTCGGCTCCGTATCGGCGGCGATCATCCTGATGGCGGTCGTCTCCTTTATCAAAAAGAACTCTTCCTTCAGCGCGTTCAGTATTCTGATCTCCACGCTGGTCGGCTTTGTCGTCGGCGCCTACTTCCCCGTTTCCTCGCTCGGCGAAACCACTCAGACGCTGGTCAACCTCGTCCCCGGCGCACAGATCACCGCTCTGATCAGACAGGTACTCGTCATCCCCGCGATCGACAACATCGACAGGCTGCTCGGCGGCATGGATATGGGACAATTCAAGGAAGCGGCGTCCGATATGTTCTGCGTCAGGCTGAACATCTTCGGAAACGAGGTGGACACGGGCTTTATGCTGCTGTACTCATTCATCGCGATCGCCGTATTTCTTGTGCTGGATATCATCCTGTTCCGCTTTGCATCCAAACGGAAAGAGTGATATCTCGGCAGTCATCCCCGCTCTGCGGGGATTTTTTATGCTTGACAAATGCGGCCTTTCAATTTAAACTGTGTGAAGATCAATCAAGCGAGGTATGCGTATGAACCAAAACGCATTTGAAGAACTGCAGGCGCGCGTCAGGGCTTTGAACGACGCGCTTTGCGCAGAGCCAGCCGATATATCGGAAGCGTATGTCGACGAGGTGTTCGAACGTCTGTCATCCTCTCTGATGAGCTTTGACAAGCGCAAGAACGCCGCTTTGAGCGACAGTGAATACCGTGTGCTGAAGCGCAGAAAAAAAGCATTGATGAACCTTCTGCCGACGCTTCATCATCCAATCGGAGAAGAAGCGGCGTTGTCCGTACCCGCCGCCTTTGTGCATTTGAACGCGCCATGCATCACAGAAACTTACGACGAAATCAACCGCAGATACGACGTCGAGCTCGGTGCGGCAATATGGATACTGGACGCGCTGGTGCAAAATGACGCTCTGGAAGAAGCGGTACAATACTTTCCGGACGATCAAAAGGAGCTTGCCGGCGTCTATCTGCCGAACCTCTCGGACTCCGTACACAGCGACGATATGCTGCGCGCAATGATCGCGCTGATCCGTAAGGGCAGTCGACTGAACGCCGATCCGCTGAGCGACGACCCTCTGCCGTATCGGGAAGCATTCGAAAAAATCATTGAGCTGATCGGCGATAATGTCACGAAGTCTATGCAGCAAGAGTTTATCGGATATCTGACGGCGCTGACCGACCGTCTGCTTGACGCGGCGGAACGCCGCTGTCGCGAGCTGAACCAAACGCTGCAAAATATGCAGGCGCGCCTGACGGTACAATCCTCGGATGCGACCGTCTCCGGCTCGGGGATGGACGAGGATGCAACTGCATTGCAGCAGCAGGCGGACGATCTGGAACGCTTTTTCTGCCTGATCCCGAACATGTCGGAGCCGCAGGATAACGATCCCGAACTCTATGCAGACGTCGACCCCCTCGAGATCACCGATCCTTACGGAATGTGTTATGCATTCCTATCGCTGATTGACAGCGACCGCGACGAAGCATGGCTCTGTAACCTGAGCTATACTGTACTGACATATGCTTGTCAGGCGCTCCCTTGGGCGGGAGCGGGTGTTGTCGACCCCGACAATACCATGGAAGAAATCGACGTCGACTATGAATATCTCGCGTCGCTGATCGAAAAAACGCCCGACTGGGATGACGACCGCTCCAATGCTTTCCTTTACAAGCGGCTGCTCCCCTCTCCCCTTTGTATGCCTGTCCGTCGGCGCATCAGCATTTCTCAACTCACCTTTCTCTCATCGGGGCTGATCCCGCCCCGTCACGGCGGCTCTATCTCCTACACCAAGGCGCTGCTGAACGACGCGGAGCTGTCCGATGAGCAATCCGAGCTGCTGTACGAATACTTTGCCCTCGCTTACGCCATCAACCATAAAGAGCCGGATTACTCGGCGCTGGAGGACGATGCGGAGGAGGGTGCGGACAGCGCCGAAAGCATCGCCGAGGTCAAGCTGCTGCGTTCTGAGATCAAGCGCCTGAAAAATACCATCCACCAATTCGAGCGACGCAACAAGGATACCGAAACACAGCTTGCCGAAGCAAACAAAAAGCTGGATGCGGCAAACCGCGAATTGGCGGAGCTGAGAACCATGATCCGCGAATCCGTCGACAACGTGAAAAGCGACGTCGCGATCGATTTCCCCTACACCGCGAAAAAACGCTCTGTCATCATCGGCGGCCACGACTCATGGCTCAAGGCGATCAAGCCGCTGCTCGAAAACGTGCGCTACATCTCTTCGTCGGAGAATCCGAACCCCAATATCATCCTGAACTGCGAGGTCGTGTGGCTCCAAACCAACGCACTGGGGCATTCCGGCTACTACAAGATCATTGACCTTGTGCGCCGCAACCGCATCAAGGTGTGCTATTTCAGCTATGCAAGCGCAGAAAAATGCGCTGAGCAGTTCGCGCTGGAGGACAGTGCGGAGGAAACCTCTACCGACGCTGCTGAGGAAACCGGATAATACTAATTATACAGAAAGAGCGCTTCATCACTGCGATGAAGCGCTCCGCTATCTATTGGTGATTATCAGACGGTGCCGTTGACGATCGCGGCATACTGCTCCTCGGGGATCATCGGCGTGCCGATCTCGGCGATCAGCTCCGCGTCGACCGCTCCGGTCTCTGCGTATCGCTTTCCTGCCTGACGTACCAGCGCCAGCCGCGGTTCCGTTACGACAGCCGCCTCGGGTGCGTTGAACATCGGGCTTTCGGGGACGGTGATGATCGTATGATTCTCAGGAAACATCAGCTTGAACTGCAGCGCGGCGGCTTCAAAATTATGCTTGCTGTTCGGAAATCCGCAGCCGCAGATCATCACATAGCCCTTATGCGAGACGTCCGCCTGTCCGACATGCTCGTAACGGTCGCCGACCTTCTGCATCGCCATACTCGACAGCGGGAGCACCCTGTCGATGATCGCCTTGAGCGGAGCGGGCATGGCGTAACAGTACAGCGGAAAGCTGAGGATCAGCAGGTCGCAGCCTAGGATCCGGTCAAGGATTCCGCGCATATCGTCGTCATGGATGCAGTTGCCGCCGTTGCGCATACAGGCGAAGCAGCCGGTGCAGTATTCGATATGTTGATCGACTGCGTGGATGACGGATACCTCCTGCTCTGCCGCCTCGCGCATTCCGTCGATAAAGGCGCGGGTGATGTGCATGGTATCGCTTTGCTCTTTTTTCGGACTGCCGTTGATGATCAAAATCTTCATTGTGCTTCCTCCGGTCTTCGGTACGAATCTTCGTTGGGTTCTGTCAATTATTATCGGGCTTCTGCCGGTGTTTGTCAATACGCTTTCGCTTCTTTTTACAAAGCGCCGCCGTCGACCCGCATAGGCTTCATCGGCGTCATCCGTATCCAAGGGCGCTTTTGCCGTCCTCTCCCGTGCTTTTACGTCGCTGAATCATCGCCGTTTTTAACTCTCCTCTGCGTCGACATGATTTTTTCGCTCATTTTTTGCCAAAATCCGACTCACGAATCGCGAAAACGTCGCCGCTTGCAAAAATGGCTTAAACACTGGATTTTTCGGTCGATTCTACTGTCAGTAGAGTGCCGAGTAGAGTAACTCTACAAAGAAGAACAGATGGTAGATAAAATTCCAAAACAAGTAGGTTTCCTTTTTGCGGGACTGTTTCTATAATAGTGAAAGATAAGGTCGGTTTTTGGCGACGCTTCAGCGCCGCCTTAGTAGTATTGCGCCGTTGTCGGTGCATAACCTGCGACCGCCGGCTTACGGGGAGGGACGAACTTGGACAAACGCGAGGTCATCTATTATCAAGACGAGCTCAACGACGAGTTCTCCACAGCGGTCATTACGCCGCGAACCATCGACGGTGATTACGTCTATGACAGACGCGGGCCGATCCGCGCCTTCACCCGATTCTTCTGGTATCGGATCGTCGCGACGCCGATCGCCTTTCTCTATGTCAAGCTGAATCTGCATCAACGCACCGTCGGCAGAGAAAAGCTCAAGCCCTTTCGCAAACAGGGCGTCTACCTCTACGGCAACCACACCAACGATATCGGCGATCCCTTTACGCCGAACGTATTCTGTTTTCCCAAGCGCGTTTCCTTCATCGTGCATCCCAACAATGTATCCATGCCGGTACTGGGCAGGATCAATCCCTCTCTCGGCGCGATCCCGCTGCCCGATACGCGCGACGCATATAAAAACTTTACCGAATGCGTCAAGGGGCGTATCGAGAAGGGTCACGCCGTCGTGATCTATCCCGAAGCGCATATATGGCCCTACTATACTAAGATCCGCAATTTTCCCGATACCTCCTTCGGCTATCCCGCAAAGTCCGATGTGCCGGTGTTCTGTTTTGTCAACACCTATCAGCGGCGCGGGAATAAAAAGAAGCCGCGCACCGTCACCTATATCGACGGGCCATTTTACCCCGATATGGAGCTGCCGATCAAGCAGCGCCGCAAAAAGCTGCGTGACGAGGTCTATGCGACCATGGTCAAGCGCGCGGAGAATTCCAACATCGAGGTCATCAAATATATCAAGAAGGATTAGTTTTCTATCACCAACCAAGGAGTGACACTATGGTAAATGTACTGTTCTGCGGCAACAGCGGCGTATTTGACGGTTTTCTGACCTGCGCGCTGTCGCTGATGATGCGTACACAATCCAAAGAGCCGTTCGCTTTTTATATCTACACCATGGAGCTGCCCCGGCTGAGCGAAAAATACACCGGGCTGACAGCGGATGAGATCGCCCTCTTTGAGCGCGTGATCAAGGAGTACAACCCCGAAAACACCGTTCGCGTCACCGATGTGACCGACCTGTATGAGCGCGAGTTCGCCTACTGTCCCAACGAGGGCGCCTATTGCTCGCCCTATACCCTGATCCGACTGCTCGCCGATCTGGTAGACGGTATGCCGGACAAGCTGTTGTATCTTGACGCAGACGTGATGTTCCAGCGCGACGTCCATCTGCTCTACGATATCGACGTCACCGGCTACGAATACGCCGCGGCGCGTGATCACTACGGCAAGTATCTGATCCATCCGCGCTATATCAACGCGGGCGTGCTGCTCTTCAACATGGTCGAGATGCGCAGGACGGGCATTTTGCAAAAGGCGCGTGAGATCCTCAGAGAAAAGAAGCTGGTCTTTGCCGACCAGAGCGCGCTGATCCGCTCCACCACCAAAAAAAAGATGCTGCCCCAGCGCTTCAACGATCAAAAATTCCTGCACAAGCATACCGTCGTGCGGCACTTTTCCAAGCGTCTGTTCTATCTGCCCTACCCGCACACCGAGAACGTCAAGCAGTGGCAGGTGGATAAGGTGCATCAGATCTTTCACTACCATCAATTCGATGATATTCTGAACGAATACTTAAAGATAAAGGATAAAAGGATAAAGGATAAACGATAACAGTGTAAGGCGGACAACGTCCGCACCTGAATGATACGGAGGATAATATGGCTAAACCGAACATTCCGATTTTTTACGCGTGTGACGAACGCTTTTTAAAATTCACGATCGTATCGATGCACTCGCTGATCGCAAACGCGTCGAAGGATCGTGACTATACGATCTATATCCTGCATACCGATATCTCCGAAGAGGCGCAGAAGCAGACAAAATCGCTCGAGCAGGATAACGTCAGGATCGTCTATACCGACGTCAGCAAGCACCTCGGCGACATCGGATCCGACCTGCCGATACGCGACTATTATTCCAAGACGACCTATTTCCGCCTGTTTATCGCAGAGATGTTCCCTGCGCTTGACAAAGCGATCTATATCGACTCCGATACCATCGTTCAGGGCGATATCAGCGAGCTGTACGACATCGCACCCGGCGACAGATGGCTGGGCGCCTGTCACGAGCAGGCGATGGTGCAGATCGACCATTACGGCACCTATGTCGAGCAGGTGGTCGGCGTATCGCGCCATAACTATTTCAACGCGGGCGTGCTGCTGATCAACTGCCGCAAGTTCCGCGAGACAAAGCTGCTCAAGCGGTTCCTCGACAAGCTCGCCGAGTATGATTTTGTCGTGACGCAGGACGAGGATTACCTCAACCTGATCTGTAAGGATCATATCCTCTGGCTCGATCAGAGATGGAACACCGAGGTCTACTGCGACTTCCCCTACCCCATCGAGGAAGCCAAGATCCTCCACTACATCATGGTCAGCAAGCCGTGGCATTATAAAGATTGTACCGGCGGCGATATCTTCTGGAAATACGCTGCCGAGACCTCAGTATATGACGAGATGGTGAAAGTTTTGAACGATTACACTGACGAAGAACGCGCCCGTGACGAACAGGTCATGGATAACCTTTTGGCGCTTGCAAAATCCGAGACCGACCGTGACGACAACTACCAAAGACAGCTTGACAACACCGTGCGCGCCAAGGACAGGGTCGAGATCCTCAAAAAGATCGCCCAGTATGAGCGCGAGGGACGCTTTGACGTCGACGTTGAGGACGATCCGCCCGGACGCACCCTCATGCCCGACGAGATCGAATACGGCACCAAGACCGTTGCCAAAAAGGTCAAGAGCAAGCTTGCCTTTGCCGCCGCAAGACGCTTTGTCAACTCGCTGATCGAAGACAAAAAGCTGATCATCAAGGAGATCCGCGGTATCGAGAACTTCAAGAACCTCAACTCCGGCGCGATCATCACCTGCAACCACTTCAACGCCTTTGACAGCTTTGCGATCCAGCTCGCCTATGACGCCGCCGAGCAGCCCGACCGCCGTTTTTATCGCGTCATCCGCGAGGGCAACTATACCTCGTTCCCGGGCTTTTACGGCTATCTGATGCGCAACTGCGACACCCTGCCGCTCTCATCCAATATCCGCACCATGAAGAAATTCATGACCGCGGTAGACGAGCTGCTGAGCGAAGGACACTTCATCCTCGTCTATCCCGAGCAGTCGATGTGGTGGAACTATCGCAAGCCCAAGCCCTTAAAGCAGGGCGCGTTCATCTTTGCATACCGCAACGACGTTCCCGTTCTGCCGTGCTTCATCACGATGAAGGACTCCGATATCATGGGCGAGGACGGCTTCTGGGTACAGGAGTACACCATCCATGTATGCGAGCCGATCTACCCGGATAAATCTCTCCCCTATCGCGAGAGCGTCAAGGATCTGATGAACCGCAACTATAACCTCTGGAAGGACATCTACGAGACCGAGTATCATATGCCGCTGGTATACGATACCGTCAACGACGCCGATCAGGCTAAGAATGCTCCGAAAGAGGACAAATAAGCCAATAACATAGCGTGTGTTATTATAACGAAAGCCCGATGATACCGTAACAGGTACCATCGGGCTTTTGGTTTACGATTCTGTTTGTCATTGCGAAGCCCTGACCCTCAGTCAGGGCTGTGGCAATCCCCCTGTCGGAAATACCGGTTAGGAGGAAAAGACAATTTCCTCTTTGCGGGATCCCCACGGGCTTAGCCCTCGGAATGACTGTTTTTCTTAATAGAAGTTCTTCTCATACCAGATCAGGAAAGCATAGATCGCGTAGATGCGTCCCCAATACTGTTCCTCGCCGCCGATAAAATCCGACCAGAGCTTTTTGAGCACTTCCTGATCGAACAACTCCTGCGACGCGGCACCGAAGAGCATTGTTTCCACCGGCTTATTGTACTTTTCATCCGCGAGCCACTTGCGCACCGGCACCGGGAAACCGACCTTTTTGCGGAAGGCGACCTCCTCGGGCAGCTTTTCGCTCGCCGCCATGCGGAAGGTGATCTTGTTCTGCTCGCCCTCGAACTGATACTCCGGCGGGATGCGGCGCGCCACATTGAACAGCCTGAGATCGCTGAACGGCGTATGCAGCTCGATACCGCAGGCGGTCGAGGTGCGGTCGGTATTGAAATAGATATCGCCCTCCAGCCACAAGCGGATGTCGACCGTCAGCTTTTGGAGCAGCGGCTCCATCCCCTGTACCTCGTCCCAGATCGGCTTGACCGGATCGGCGGGATTGACGTCGTCAAGCGGCGCGCACAGCAGCGAGCGCACATAATCCTCGCGCATGATATGCGAGCAGGTCAGGTACGTCCATTCCTTCGGGATCTCACGCTTATGGGCGTTGTAGCCGCCGAAGAATTCGTCGATGCCCTCGCCGGAATAGACGACTTTAGCGTGCTCTGCTACCGCCGCGCAGCCGATGGAAAACGCTACTGCGGATGCGTCGCCCAAGGGCTGACCCATCCCGATGATCGTCTGCGGGATGCCGACGGCGATGGCGGCGTGAGCGGTAATTCTTCTACTTGGCTCAATTGGATGAACCAGTACAAGCTCTCGGGCGCGAACTGGGCGGTATCTACCAAGGGTGAAGGAGCCTCTTATTTTAATGGCAGCGCTTGGAACTATTCCGAAAGCGGGACGTGGGTGAATTCGAACATCTTTTCGAAGCTCCCCACGTCTTATACGGCGTGTTCTGCTGGTCCTCAGCCTGCCTCAAGCAGCTCGGTGAAGCCTAATTCCAGTGCTGCACAGTCTAGCTCCAGTGCCACAACGACCAAGAAGTACGCCCTTGTGGATGATCTGGAAGACAAGGACGATATTTCTCTTTGGGGCGGTAAATGGGATGTCTATAACGATAACTCTAACCAAGCCCAGTCCACGTCGACCCTTAGTTTTGTCAATGGAAACGCTTCGATAGGGGCTGCTCAGATGGATTACACCTTGAATAAGGGTGGCTATGAATTCAGTCCGTTTGTGGGAATTGTGGTTGATGTGAATGCAGATGGCGAAACCACGGAAAACCTGTCGAAGTGCACCTCGCTTCAGTACGATTACAAGGGTGCGGCCCATTCGTTCCGCGTGGAGAATCCGTCTGAGGCTACGGGCTATAACTATTATCAGATAGCCGTTGCTGCAAGCAACAGTTGGACAACCAAACGGATCTCCTGGTCCTCCCTGAAGCAGCAGACAGGTTGGGGAACTTCTGTGACTCTTGATTATGTAAAACAAAATGTGCGGGCTTTCAGCTGGCAAATCGAAGGTTCCACTGGCGATAGGGGTACGCTCCAGATTGACAATGTCAAGTGTGTTGGACTCCCAGAAGCGCCGGTTTCCAGTTCTTCTGCAAAATCTAGCAGTTCTTCAGCAATATCAAGCAGCTCCGTGATTCAGTCCAGCAGTTCTTTTGCAATATCCAGCAGTTCTGTGACACCTCCCAGCAGTTCTTCCAATGCGGTGTACAGTGTTGTTGGTGATTTGGTACAAACGGTGGCACGCAATACGTCCATCGACACGGTTAAGATCACTGGCGTGACATCGTTTACAAGGAATAGCTGGAATGCCTATTTCCTTGATTTTAAGGTGAATAACGGAATGCTCATCATTTCGGGTTTTGTTCCGGACTATTTCAACGGTAACAGTGCAATTGAAAAATTTACAGTAAATGGAGAATTGCTTCAGTTTGAGCTCACTATAACGGCAGCATCGAGCAGTTCTAGTGTTTCCAGTTCCTCTAGTACACCCACCTATATGGTGATTTGGAAGAACGCCGATGGCGTGACGCTAGAAACCGACGAGGGCGTTTTGAAAGGGGCTGTTCCCACGTATGATGGTGCAACGCCTACACTTACCCCTGATGCCCAATATACCTATACTTTTACTTCCTGGGATCCAGAGGTCATGGCTGCAAACGCCGATGCTACATACATGGCTGTTTACTCTAAGGTACTGAACAAATATACGGTTACCTGGAAGAATGGCAATATCACCCTTGAAACAGACAAGAATGTGGTATATGGAACAGTGCCTGAGTATAATGGTGTAACGCCCACGAAACAGGAAACTGCACAGTTCAGCTATACCTTCTCGGGCTGGACTCCAGAAGTTGCCGCCGTAACAGGCGCCGTCACGTACAGCGCTGTGTTCGATAGTACAGTCCGTAACTATGTGGTAACGTTCAAGAACGACAATGGCAAGGTGTTGCAGACAGTCAATGTCAAGTATGGCGAGACCCCAAAATACACAGGTTACACTCCAGAAAAGCCTGCTGACGAGGAATATACGTATGAGTTCGATGGGTGGAGTCCCGAAATTGTTGCGGTGACGGGTGCCGCCACTTATACGGCACAGTTTAAGGGTACGCTTATTCCTGTCCAGTCCAGTTCCAGCGAGGTTGCATCTAGTTCTAGCGAGGAACAGTCGAGTTCATCCCAGGAATTGTCTAGCTCTTCCGAAGATCAGCCGAGCTCCTCAACCACGGTGGCGAATTTGGATTGGCATTCTAATGCAGGTTTGACAAATGATACTGAAACCGGCGTAACCGTCGGGCAGTCTGAACCATACTCTTCCCCTCGTGTTGTAACGAAAGTCGTAGGCGATGTGGAAAACGGTGTAGATTATGTATTCTCCTTTGATGTGTTCTTGACCCCTTGGGGCGATGACATGGATATGCAGGTAGTTCTTGGCGGTTATTGCGATGAATCTACTGTGCTTGAAAAAGGAAAAGAGCAAACAATTAGCTGCGCTTTCAAGGCCTCTGCAGATGAATCCGTTATGTTGACGCTTACCATGCCTGGCAACCGTTGGGAAACTGTAACGATTTCAAATGTGTCGCTTAAGGCCAATAAGGGGCCGACTACCTATACGGTGTTCTGGAAGAATGATGATGGAACGATTCTGGAAACCGATGAGAATGTGGCCGAGGGGGATGTTCCTGAGTATAACGGGGCGACTCCGGCAAAGACGGCGACGACACAGTTCAGCTTTACTTTTGCTGGTTGGGAAGAAAGTGTTGCTGCTTCTGGTGATGTTACCTACACGGCAACCTTTGATGCTGTTTTGAGGAAATATACGGTTTCTTGGGTGAACGAAAACGGAAACGAGATTTCAAGCGCACAGGTTGAATACGGAACAATGCCGGCATTTGATGGCGAACAACCTTCAAAATTTGCCGATGCGCAGTATTCCTATACCTTTGCTGGCTGGACTCCCGATGTTGTAGCTGTAGGTGGTGATGCCATTTACACGGCAAAGTTCAATAAGACATTGCGCAGCTACACGGTCACTTGGAAAAATGAGAACGGGAATGTGCTTGAGACGGATGCGTCCGTTGATTACGGTGCGACGCCTAAGTTTGATGGGGCGATTCCCACAAAGCCCGCTACCGCGGAATACTCCTACGAGTTCAGCGGCTGGAGCCCGAAGATTGTCGATGTTACGGGCAACGCCACTTACACGGCAACCTTCAAAGCGGAGGTGAATCGTTACACCATCACCTTCTTGAATTACGACAATTCATCGCTACAGAGTTCCGAAGTCGCTTACGGCGCTATGCCCGAATATAAGGGCGCAACTCCGACAAGGGATCCCGATGCAGAATATACCTACGCCTTTAGCGGCTGGAATTCGAAGATTGTTGCGGTGACGGGTGCTGCAAATTACGTGGCAACATATAGTGCAACGGCTATTCCTGTCGAAAGCAGCAGTTCTGAACAGTCTGAAACGTCTAGTTCCAGCGAGACGGTAGTGTCCAGCAGCTCTGAAGAACTGTCTTCTTCCAGCGAAGAGGTCATAGTGTCTAGCGGTTCCGAAGAATTGTCTTCTTCCAGTGAAGAAGCCGTTGCGTCTAGCGGATCCGAAGAAGAATATTCTTCCAGTGATGCGGAAGAGTCTAGCAGTTCCGCTGAAGAAAGCCCCTGCATTGCCTTTGTGAATGGTGTGGGCGGTTATGGTGAGCACTGCTATATTTCTGGACTGACGGGAATGGAAGATGGCGTGTGCTATACATTGAATCCTGAAAGAGCTTCGGATATTAAGTGGGCCAGCGGTTCTGCAACGGATAGTTACTGGTGGATGGAAACATCGTGTCAAGACTTTGTTCCGCCCAGTTCAAGTTCTCAAGGAACCGAAGCCTTTGTGGCCGGCAAGACTTTTGGGTTGAACATGTCATTCAGGAACAACACGCTGACCTTGGTTGTGCCCAAGCAGTCCCTTGTTCGCGTGCAGGTGTTCGATATGCTGGGCAACCGTATTAAGGCATTCCAGGAATCCTTCGCTGGCAGCAGGGATGTTTCTCTCCAGGGTCTCCCGCAGGGCAGCTACATGGTCCGCGTTATGAGCGGAAGCGCTGTAAAGACAAGCCGCATTAATATACGGTAATCATTAGTAGCGCGGGAATGGCTTAGGGAGGGGGGAACCCTCCCTAATTGTTTAACCCTTTATAATATAAAAATATGCATAAATTTGCATATTTGCATAAATTTGATATAGAAAATAGCTATATTTAGTTCATGACTTTTTCAAAAGGTGTAAAAGATGGCCTGCCTATAGGCCTCGGCTATTTTGCGGTTTCCTTCTCTTTCGGTATAGCGGGCTCTAAGTTTTTTTCGTGGTTTCTGGTGACCTTGATTTCCATGACCAACTTAACCTCGGCAGGCCAGTTCGCGGGGCTTCAGATCATGGCGGACGCTGCTGGAACTTTTATCGAAATGGCCATAGCCACATTTTTTATCAACTTACGGTATAGCCTCATGGCCATATCCTTGTCGCAAAAGGTGGCGTCGAATTTTGGAACATTTAAGAGACTTCTCTTGGCGACGGGTATTACGGATGAAATCTATGCATTGGCTGTAAGCCAGAAATCTGCTGTGACGGCTCGGTATTTTGCGGGGCTCACGGTTCTTCCGTACATTGGATGGTCGTCTGGGACGATGGCTGGAGCCATCTGCGGTGAAATTTTGCCGGCGGTGGTGACCAATGCGCTGGGCGTTGCTCTTTACGGGATGTTTGTGGCGATTGTGGTTCCCCAGATGAAAGCGTCCCGTTCCACACTGATTGCGGTGGCCATTGCCATTGCCTGCAGTTTTGCTTTCAAGTTTGTTCCTGCATTGAGCCATGTGACGGTGGGTTTTGCAATTATCATTTGTGCTTTGGTGGCTTCGCTTTTGGGAGCAGCACTTTTCCCGGTGAAGGATGATTCTGAACAGCAGAAGGAGGATGCATGAACTTGAGAGACTATTTCATTTTCTTGATGGTCATGGCAGGTGTCACTTACCTGTTGCGTGCAGTCCCCTTTATTCTACTCAAGGGGAAAATCAAGAGCCGTTTCTGGCGATCGTTCCTGGCCTACGTTCCTTATACGGTGCTTGCCGCCATGACTGTCCCTGCTATTTTCTATTCCACGGATTCTATGTTGTCGGGAATACTTGCTCTGGTGACTGCTGTCATAGCCTCGCTTCGTGGGTTTGGACTTGTTGGCGTGGCTGTGGTAGCTTGCTGTACGGTGCTTTGTATAGACGGACTCTGGCCTATGTTCTTTTAATATGCTACATTAGTAGCGCTATGGAATTTGGTCGGTTTGAAGCCTTGATAGAAAAGTTCCCGCAGGTGCAAATCTTTAGCACCGATGGTGCCGATTTGGATCGGGTGATTACTCACTTTTTGAACCAGCGGACGAATGTTTCCACCATGTCCGAGGCGGTTCAACGGAAAATCCAGCAGGCTCTTGCGCCCTTCTGGCAGCAGCGCTTTATCAGTCTCCACGACGAAGAAGCCCCTCTGGTAAAAAATCTGCTTTTGAACAAAAAGTTCTTCTTGCAGACAGATCGTTACATTGACGACGTGCCGTTTCCAGAGACAGATCCTGAAAAGCTTGACGAGGCTATGGAAATCGCGGACCTGGACCGGAGTATTCTGGAACGCAAACTGCTGAGTCTTTCGAACGGGGAACTTCGCCGTGTATTGCTTGCACGTATGTGGATGGAAAAACCCGAGTGGATCTATTTCAACGACTTGTTCGGAGGGCTGGATCCGGAATACCGAGTGCATCTGGCCACTAGCGTGGCAGGCCTTGCCAAACGGGAAAATTTGAATGTGGTTGTCCGCCTGGCCCGTGAAGACGAAATGATTCCGGGCATCCCGGCCTTTGTTTTCGAAAACAAGTTTTTTCATGACTATACGGGCAAGCTTCCGCAGGCTATAGCCACACCCAAGTACACCAAGGCAGAACTTAGGGATTACGAGATCGTGAAACTTGGTGGGTGTGACGATAAAGGTGAAACCCTCTTCGATCTGAAAAATGTCAATGTACGTTTTGGCAATACTACGGTTATCAGAAATCTGAACTGGCAGGTTCGCAAGGGTGAGCACTGGGTGGTCATGGGGGAAAATGGTGCTGGAAAGAGTACGCTCCTTGGGCTCTTGACGGCAGACCATCCCCAGATTTACGGGAACGACATCACCCTCCTGGGTGAACGTCCGGGCCATGGCTTGAACATCTGGGACCACAAGGCCAAACTGGGATTCTTTTCTCCGGAACTGGCCCTCCAGTATCGTGAGGACCTGAGCCTTCTAGAGGTGCTCTGTACGGGCTTTACAACCAACCTTTGCAAGGCTGACAATACCACGTGGGAAGAACGGGCCAAGGCAAAAGAGTGGCTTGCGTACCTAGGCTTTGCCGACCCCGAAGAAAATGTCCGCAAGCTTTCCAACATAGATAAGCGTTTGATTCTTATGGCCCGGGCCGCCATACGCCCGCCAGAGGTTCTCTTGCTGGATGAACCCTCCCAGGGGCTTGAGAAGGGTTACCGTGAAAAGTTTTTCCACTTGTTGGATTTATTGTCCAAAGAAACGACAATTATTCTGGTGAGCCATTATGAGGAAGAATGGCCCCCTTGTATGACGCATCTTCTTCGCATGCCGAAATTTTCGTGACCATTTGACATTCTATCGATATGCAACTCTCAGAACAAAATATTCTTAGCGCATTAAGAGCTGTCCAAGATCCCGATTTGCACAAGAACATCGTGGAGCTGAACTTTGTACAGAACCTTAAGATCGACGGAACCAAGGTTTCTTTCGACCTGGTGCTCACTACTCCGGCATGCCCCATCCGTGACCGTTTCAAGGACCAGTGTATTGCCATAGTCAAGGGACTTGGTGCTACAGAAGTGGAGGTGACACTCACTTCAAACGCGGGGCGTGTGGGCGATGCTCCTGAAGAGCCTAAGGTGTCTTTCCTAGGGGAAGTTTCCCATATCGTAGGCGTGGCTTCCGGTAAGGGTGGTGTAGGCAAGTCTACGGTGACGGCGAACCTCGCTATGGCGCTCAGTCTATCGGGCGCTCGGGTTGGTATCCTTGATGCTGACATCTATGGCCCGAGTATGGGCCTCATGTTCGGTATCGACAAAGACCCCCTGGTTTTTGAAGACAACACCATCGCTCCGGTAGAGGCCAAGGGTGGCATCTCCATTGTTTCTATGTGCATGTTCGCTGGTTCTGAAAAGGCCACTATCTGGCGTGGCCCCATGGCAAGCCAAATGATCCAGCATTTTCTGAACCGCGTGCGTTGGGGAAAGCTGGATTACTTGCTGGTGGATTTCCCTCCTGGAACAGGTGATATCCAGCTGACTCTGACCCAGAACTGTCCTATGGCTGGAGCCGTTGTGGTGACCACTCCTCAGGAGGTGGCTCTTGCGGACTGCCGTAAGGGCCTAGCCATGTTTGATTCTGTGGGCGTTCCTGTGGTGGGCGTGGTTGAGAACATGAGCTATTTTATCTGCGATCAGTGTGGCAAGCACCATAAGATTTTCCGCGAAGGTGGCGGAG
>CACZAW010000015.1 GCA_902779225.1 uncultured Ruminococcus sp.
ATGGGAGCTCGGCTCCGGTGTTGCCTTATGGTTACCTGACGGTATGGATAACAACCGCGTTGTTGAGGAAGACGGCGTATATACCGTTTGGTTCCGTCCGGACGGCGACGGCACCGCTGAAGACGGCTGGCAGTACATCTATACCGTTAGTGACGGCAGCGGCGATGACAAGAATCACGGCTGTACAAAAGGCGGCTATATGTACAAGTTTGTAAAGACCGGCGAGATCAACGGCTGATCATTTACATCAAATCGACAATAGCATAAGCTGACTGTATCCCCGCAGCATTTTAGCTGCGGGGATATTTGTATGCGTTTATATTGCAAAAGGTATTGTAAAATTGTAAAGAATAAGGTACAATATATCCGTATATGTGTATCGAACGGAGGAATCCCTTTGTCAAAAGCGGAGAAGAAAAAAAGAAAAAAGAATAAAAAGCTCCTCCCGCAGGTCGGTTTGATCGTATTCACGATCTTTTTTGTCATTATGATCGTGACCGGCTGGCTGGTCTATACCGGCAGCAGGCAGATCTATCTGCAGGCGAAGAACGAGCTGATCGACCGCGATCTGCTGCGTATCCGCGATAATCTGTCCAAAATCAGCGGATTTGCATGGATGCTGGATTATTGCGAGGCGCATACAGAGGTAATGAAAAGGGATCTGCAAAAGGACGAGCCGATGACCGACAAGGATACTGATCTGATCACGGAGTTTATGAGCGCCTTTTATCAGAAGTACAAAAAGAATTTTGAAGAGGAAAAAATAGATGACGCCATAGCGTACGAGGAGCTGAATAAAGCGCCTGCGGATATGCAGTTCGCCATGGCAAAGCGCATCTATCAGAATACCCTGGTTGATTTTTATATCGCCGCCTACCAGACGAACTACGACCGTATGTATGCCCTCGACATCAAGGGGGATAATTACGGTTATGTTTATCATGAGATCGACGTCGATCAGCCGGATAAATTCTTTTTCGGAGATACATGGGACTATCCCGTCGAGGAGCATCCTGCCATCCAAATGCTGTTGACCGGCAAGCAGGGCGAGGATTATGATAATACCGTTTATGAGCTTGCAAGGATCGATTCCAAAGAAAAATACTACATAGGCTGTACGCCGCTGTATGCGTTCGGCGAGGTTCGCTGCGCGATCTGTATCTCTCCTGCTGCACTTCCTGCGTGTTTCCGCGATACGACCGCTGCAAAAGATCCAAGAGGGCGTTCGCCGCTATATGGATGATAAGGACAGCGACGCGGTGGCTGCCGCGATGGAAACCATCCGCTCCAAAAATGAATTCGGCACGTTGAGTGATGACGTCACCGCTCTTGCGAAAGAGATCGACCGCTATAATGAAGAGAACGTCAAGCTGGCGACGGAGAAGGAGAGGGTCTCAGCCGAGCTTGGGTTGGCGGCAAAGATCCAGAGCGATATGCTGCCCAAGATTTTCCCGAATCATCAGCAGTTTGAACTGTATGCGTCGATGGATCCCGCAAAAGAAGTGGGAGGAGATTTCTACGACTTCTTTAAGATCGACGATACCCACCTCGGCTTGGTGATCGCCGACGTCTCCGGAAAGGGGATCCCGGCGTCGCTGTATATGATGATGTCGATGATCGTGATCCGCAACTACGCCCGTGCCGGTAAATCGCCCTCTGAGGTGCTGCGCAAGGCGAACCGCAGCTTATGCGAGAATAACGACGACACGATGTTTGTCACCGTATGGTTCGGCATTATGGACATCACATCCGGTCATGTCATCGCATCGAACGCCGGTCATGAGTACCCGATGCTCAAAAAAGCCGACGGCAGCTTTGAGCTGTTCAAGGATAAGCACGGCTTTGTGATCGGCGGAATGCCCGATATGAAATACAAGGATTACGAATTCGATATCGAAAAGGGCGGCACCCTGTTCCTGTATACCGACGGCGCGCCTGAGGCGACCGATGTGAACGAGCAGCTGTTCGGTACAAAGAGGATGCTCGATGCGCTGAACGTCGCTCCCGATGATCATCCGAAAGCGCTGATCGACCGTATGACCGAAGCAATCAACGACTTTGTCGGCGAAGCGCCGCAGTTCGACGATCTCACGATGCTGTGTTTGAAATACAGCGGAGACGACGATACCGAAAAGCAATAACCGATGCTGCCTAAAAGCATCGCAACTAATGAATTATCTGATCTATTGATCGACTGTAAACGGAACTGATTTGGTACGAAAGGGGTAAAACAATGAGTAAGAAATCAGTGGAAAAGCCTCCGATTGAACGCGTTCTGACGCAGGCGGAAACCGGTTTATCGGCGCAGCAGGTCGAGGAACGCATCAAAAAGGGCTATGTCAATGCGGCGACCGATCCAAATGAAAAGACCACGCTGAAGATACTTGCCGGTAACCTGTTCACATTCTTCAATATCGTCTTGATGATCATCGCAGGCGTCTTTCTTGCGTTTATCATCTATCTGAACGCGATCGGCCGCTCGGACATCGTTGATAAATATTTCGGCTTCACAAAGTTTATCTTCTTGATCCCCGCGCTGATGAATGTGGCGATGGGTACGTTTCAGGAGATTAAGAGCCTGAGCGTCATCAAAAAGCTGCGCATCGTCACCAGCACCAAGAGCCGCGTCATCCGTGACGGAGAGATGCTCTCCGTCGATGCAACCGAGATCGTACTGGACGACGTTGTAGTCGTATCAGCCGGAGATCAGGCGACCGCCGATCTGATCGTATTGACCGGCGAGGTCGACGTCGATGAGTCTATGCTGACCGGCGAGGCGGATCATGTCAAAAAGCGCGTCGGCGATACCATCCTTTCCGGTTCTTCTATCATCGTCGGCTCTGCAAAATGCCGCGCCGATAAGATCGGCGACGATACCTATGCCGCCGAGCTGACCCGTAAGGTCAAGAGCACCTCCGGGCACAAATCCGAGCTGATGACCTCGATCATGAAGATCATCAAGGTCTTGACAGTCGGCTTGTCTATCGCCGTGACCGTCGTAACCGTCACGCTGGTCATCAAAATCAGCGCCTACGGCGGCAACGCCGACGTATGGGGAATGCCGCTGTCGCTGGACGATCCCGTCACATGGGCGCTGATCGTACTGACCGACGGTATGTTCGGTATCGGAATGGTTCCGACCGGTCTGGTGCTGACGACCTCTGTCGCGTTGATGGTATCCATCGCGGGACTCACTAAAAAACAAACGCTCGTGCAAGAGCTGTATTCACTGGAAAATCTCTCACGCGTCGACGTCATCTGCCTTGATAAGACCGGTACGCTGACCGACGGAACCATGTCGGTGTGCGAGGTCAAGCCCTTTATCCCGATGAACGACGTCGAGCGCCACGCGCGCGCTTTGATGGGCGCGTTCGATGAGCGCAATGCGACCTCTGAGGCGATGTTTCAATATTTCGGCGCAGACAAGAGTGCCGACGTCAAGGAGATCATTCCTTTTTCCAGCGCCAATAAATACTCCGGTCTGATCTATCAGGGCGGCGCTAAGCTGTTGATGGGCGCGCCCGATTACCTGATCGACCAAAACGACGAACGCTTTTCCTATGTGGTCGAGCGCGCAAAGGAAGGCAACCGCGTGATCGCGATGACGCTTGACGGCGAGCTGATCGCTTTAGTTGCTATCGAGGATCATATCCGCGATACCGCTGCCGATACCCTGAAATTCTTCCGCGAGAACGGCGTGACTGTCAAGGTCATCTCCGGCGATAACCCGCTGACCGTCAGCATGATCGCGCAAAAATGCGGTATTGTCAACGCAGATAAATACATCTCTCTGGCGGGCGTCCCGCTGGAGGAGATCCCGGAGATCGCCGAGGAGTATACGATCTTTGCGCGCGTTTCTCCCGAACAAAAGGAAGCGCTTGTCGCTGCTTTGCAGTCAAACGGGCATAAGGTCGCGATGACCGGCGACGGCGTCAATGATATCTTAGCGCTCCGTAAATCCGATTCTTCCATCACCTTTGCCAAGGCGACCGACGCGGCAAAATCCTGCTCCGACGTCGTTTTGCTGGACAACGATTTCAGTCACTTAAAGGAAGTCGTCGGCGAGGGCAGACGCGTCATCGGCAATATCCAGAAGACATCCGTCCTCTATCTGATGAAATCCACCATCGTTTTCATCCTCGCGTTTGCGCTGATCCCGATGGCTAAGGCGCAGATGTGGTTCTCCATCGAGAATATGTATATGCTGGAGGCGGCGGTGATCGGTACCGGCGGTTTCCTGCTTTCGCTGGAGCCGAGACGCACCCCGGTAAAGGGCTCGTTCCTCAAGAATATCATACCGCAGGCGATCACGGCGGGCGCTTTGGCGTCCGTAGCGGTCTTACTGCCGATCATGCTGAATACGATCCCGAAGCACTACGGCTACGATCCGTTTATCGCCGACGCGAATGTCCGACCGATGATGACGATCATGACCTCGATCGCCGGTATTGTGGTATTGTTCAGTATGTGTATCCCGTTCAATAAATACCGCTCAAAGGCATTGGCGGCGGTACTGTTTGTCGCCACATTTCTCGGATTGCTGCTGCCGACCGCGTATATCGGCGGTCAGGCGATCGGCCCCTCTATGATGAAGTACGACGCCGCGGCGGGTCAGACCTTCTTTGATTCTCCGTTTGTCAACGAGATGTTCCGTCCGCTGAATTCACCGATCGTCAGATCGCTGGTTGAGGATGAGAATAACTTCATCATCCTGCGCGTATTCCTGTATGTTGCGATCCCCGCGTTTATTCTCTCTCGCTTTGCGGTCGAGAATTATGCGCGCAAGGAGTATAAGGATGTTAAAACCGGTCGTGCCTTCCGTATCGGCAGACGCCTGATGCTTGCGTCGGGCTTCGTGCTGATCATCCAGTCGATCATGACTTTCCTCCAGGTGGTGTTGATGTACGGCGATTTTAAGGAGGAGATCGGCGTTGCGGGATTTGCGATCGTGATGATCGTGTTCCTGATCCTCAACGGCATCCAGTTTGCGATCGGTATTATCGGATATCTGGTGTGGAAGGATCCGACCAGAAGGATGATCAAGATCGGCTTTGTGTCCGCGATCGTCCTGTTCGCTATTTCGATCCTGCCGATCATCCTGACAGGAACCGTTGACAATTCCGGTAATATCCTGCTGCTTGTCGACTCGATCGTTTCGCTGATCATCGCTGTAGGCTATATTGTCGGCTCCGTCATCGTCCGCTCCCATCTGGATATGGCGCGGGAAAAGCGCGTGAACTGATATGAAGCATTCTTTCAACGGTCTGAAAAACATCTTTCGCTCTCATGCAGGACGCTTTGAGCCCGTGCCCTACGATCCTCAGACGCAGGTCGCGGTCATCCGCAGCTCGATCTGCACCGGGGAAAAGGTCGCCGGGTTCAAGAATAAGAAGGACGGTCACTTTACCGAGGTGATGCTGATCCGCTCCCGTGAGGACGAACAGCGTTTCAAGGAGCAGTATCATATCGATTCGCTGCAAACCGAATACTGACTTTGTATGATTAACGCCGTGTCGCAGATCGAAAAGCGATGCGGCGTTTTTGTTATATATCGGCGAAAAGGATTGCATATTGTTTTCGGTTATGCTAGGATGATAAGGTAAACTATTTTGATATACGGAGGTAACTGCCATGTTGTCAATCGGAACCAAGGCTCCCGCTTTCACGCTGCCCGATCAGAACGGAGAGATGAGATCGTTATCGGATTATCTGGGCCAAAAGGTGATTTTGTATTTTTATCCCAAGGATATGACGTCCGGCTGCACCAAGCAGGCGTGCGCTTTCGGCGAGCTGTATCCGCAGTTCCGCGAGAAGGGCGCTGTCGTACTCGGCGTCAGCAAGGATTCCGTCGCTTCTCATAAGCGATTCGAGGAAAAGCACGGTCTGCCTTTCACGCTCTTGTCCGATACAGAAAAAACGGTCATTCAGGCATATGACGTCTGGAAGGAAAAGAAGCTCTACGGAAAGGTCAGCATGGGCGTCGTCCGCACGACCTATCTGATCGATGAAAACGGCGTGATCGTCAAAGCGTTCGATAAGGTCAAGGCGGCGGATAATCCGGCGCAGATGCTCGGCGAACTCTGATCAGGTGAGGATGTGAAGATATGGCACGCAACTACTCTGCATCAGAGGTAAGAAATCTGCAGCGAACCTATCAGGATTTGTACGCAAGGTTTCGTCAGCTTGACAGTCTTGCCGAGCGTATCGTCGGCGAGATACATTCGGCGTGCGCCAAGATCGCCGGCGATGATTCGATGGCGATCCTCGAGACCATCTCTGTCGACGAGCTGAATCGCGAGAAAAAAGGCGTCCGCGTCAAGCTGCTGCACGACGCGGGATTACATACGATCGCCGATCTGCTGCGGGCGAATCCCTTTCAGATCTCGTCGATCAACGGCATCAGTCCCGAGGGCGCTCAGGAAATCAAGCGCGCCGCTGCGGCGATAGCCGAAACCGCGCAGAAAGGCGCAAAGATACGCCTGAGCGCTGATGACAAAAATCCCCGTTCTACCGCGCTGGTGACGGCGCTTTGCAAGTATAAACGCATGATGCCCGCGCTGAACGCCGCTGCGCAGTTCCGCGCCTATTTTGACAGCGCACTGACGCAGGCGATCGAAGCCGCTAAGCCGGCGGCAGGCAGCATACGCTGGATGTTTGCCTCCTCAGCGACCAAAGCGGAAGCCGATTCAGCCTGTGCGACGCTGACGCAGATCCTGTCGCAGGAGAACCTTGCGCCGGTCAATGAAGCGATCCAAAACGCACAGCGGTTCACCTATACGACCGCCAAGGATGCGTGGGATGATTTTTCGCGCGACAGCATCACCTATGTCAATCTGCTCGAGACCGTCGAGCCTGACAGAGTCGGCTCCGGCGAAGGGATCTACGGACTGCCGGAGGATCTGGCGCAGACAGTCGCGGACGTTGCTCTCGATCTTACCGGCCTGCGCTGTACGCTCAGGCGCTATCAGGAGTGGGGCGTCAAGTATGCCGTCGCGCAGCGTAGGATCCTGCTCGGCGACGAGATGGGTCTGGGCAAGACGGTTCAGGCGATCGCCGCGATGGTGCATCTGCGCAATCAGGGCGCCGCGCATTTTGCCGTGGTCTGTCCCGCGTCGGTTCTCACCAACTGGTGCAGAGAGATCGCAAAGCACAGCGACCTGAGCGTCTTTAAGGTGCACGGCAGCGGCAAAGAGACCGCCATGCGCGACTGGATCTCCAACGGCGGCGTAGCCGTGACGACCTATGAAACGACCGCCGCGATCGAGCTTCCCGTCAATTTGAAGCTGACGATGCTGACGGTCGACGAGGCGCATTATATCAAGAATCCTTCCGCACAGCGTACCGTCAATGTCAAACGCTTATGCGCGCGTGCCGAGCGCCTTTTGTTCATGACCGGTACGGCGCTTGAAAACAGGGTAGGGGAGATGGCGACGCTGATCGAGATCCTCAATCCCGATATTGCCCGCGAGATACATCCCATGCTGTCGCTGTCCTCCGCTCCGCGATTCCGCGAGGCGGTTGCGCCGGTGTATTACCGCCGCAAGCGCGAGGATGTTCTGACCGAATTGCCGGAGCTGGTGGAAAGCTGCGAATGGTGCGATCTGCTGCCGAAGGAGAAGCAGATCTACCGCGAAGCGATCGCAGAGCAAAACTTTATGGCGGCGCGCAGAGTATCGTGGAATGTGGATGATCCGGCGGATTCCTCCAAGGCACGCAGGCTTTTGGAGATCGTCGAGGATGCCCGCGAGCAGGAGCGCAAGGTGCTGATCTTTTCTTTCTTCCTCGGCACCGTATCCAAGATCGCCGAGATGCTCGGTGACAGCTGTATGGAGCCGATCACCGGTTCCGTCGCTCCGAACCGCCGTCAGGAGATCATCGACGAATTTGATAAGGCGCCTGCCGGTGCGTCGTTGGTGGCGCAGATCCAGTCCGGAGGCACGGGGTTGAATATCCAGAGCGCGTCGGTCGTCATCATGTGCGAGCCGCAGCTCAAGCCGTCAATCGAAAACCAAGCGATCTCACGCGCGTATCGCATGGGTCAGGCGCGTTCGGTGCTGGTATACCGGCTGCTGTGCGATGATACCGTCGATGAGCGGATCATGGATATCCTCAAGGCAAAGCAAAAGGAATTTGACGCCTTTGCCGACGAATCCAAGGCAGCCGAGGATACACTGGAGCTTGACAATGCTTCTATTGCGGCGATCATGCAGGCGGAGCAAAAGTCGCAGGAAACCTCTGCAACATAAAAATACGACGTCCCGGGGCGATTCCACGGGACGTCGTTTGCTTTTTTGTAACGAATAATTATTGATTTTTCGATAACAAATGTCGATCGGCGGTTGATTTCGTTCTCCTTTTATGTTAGTATAACTTTATATAGATTTTTGTCCGCTAAACGCAGAGGGAGATGAGAAAATGGCTGAAAACAGAATAGGTATGCGCAAAAGGTGCATCACGTTGTTTCTCTCGATTTTGTTCTCTTTTTCGGCGATAACAGTCGCTTTTTCCGCGATAGGCTCATTGACCGCGAACGCCGCCGAGGAGGACGCGGCGTCTCCCGCCTTCGATCCGTTTGAAGAGGGCGCAAGCTATTCATTTGTGACGTATAATAATACGAACGGCTTGCCGACCTCCGAGGCAAACGCGATCACGCAGACCGGCGACGGCTTTATGTGGATCGGCAGCTACGGCGGACTGGTGCGCTACGACGGCAACCGCTTTGAACGCATGGATTCTTCTTTGGGGATTTCCGGCGTGGTCTGCCTCTTTGCGGATAAAAAAGACAGGCTTTGGATCGACTCGAATGACAGCGGCTTTGCGATGCTGTATCAGAATGAGCTCAGACGGTGGGGAATCGAGGATGGCTTGAAATCACTTGCCATCGTCCGCATTATCGAGGATCCTAAGGGCACGATTTATGTCGGAACAAAAAGCGGCGTCATCATGATCGGCGATGATATGGAGCTTGTCCCTTTGGATGATGAGCGCATCGCGAATCAGTATATCGCGGACATGCAATTAGGCTCGGACGGCTTGATTTATTGCCTCTCTTACGAAAAAGACGTTTTTTCGCTCAAAGACGGCGAGATCGTCCGTTATTATCCCGGCGATACGCTCCCAGCTTCGGATATCACCTGTATGCTGCCGGATAAGAATCATCCCGGTCATATCTATTTCGGCTCAACCGACGCAGGGATCTATCACTGCGACATGAGAGGCGAGCCGGAGACGGTTAAGATGTATGCCGACGAATCGATGAAAGCGATCGAGAGTCTGACCTATATCGGCGACAGGATGTGGATCTGTGCGTCCGACAACGTCTTTGCCCTCGACGGGAATGAAATCAAGAGGTTGAAAGGTCTTCCGATGAACAACAAGGTCTACACCATCATGGCGGACTATGAGGGGAATTACTGGCTTACCTCCAACCGCCAGGGTGTTTTGAAAATCACCCCCAATCGTTTCGTCGATCTGTATTATGATTATCAGCTGCCGGAAGCGGTCGTCAATACGACCTGCGTCTATGACGACAAGCTGTTTATCGGAACGGACAGCGGATTGACGGTGATCGATAAAAACGGCGTGCTGGATAAGCTCAAGCTGAAATCCACTGTTTTTCTTTACGGTAAGATCTATACCGATCTGCTGGATATGCTCAAGGAAGAACGCATTCGCTCGTTGATCAAGGACAGCCGCGACAGGATGTGGATCTCGACCTTCAGAGGATTCGGCTTGCTGTGTTATGATCATGGGAATATCACCTCTTACGGAACCTACAACGATCTGATCTCCGACACGATCAGAACGGTCTGTGAAATGAAAGACGGTTCCATCGCTGTCGCGACAAACGACGGCGTGAGCGTGATCAGGAACGATGAGGTCGTCAAGAACTATGGAAAAGACGACGGGATCGAGAACACGGTGATCCTGACGATTGCCGAGGGTCGCGACGGCGAGATCCTTGCCGGCTCCAACGGCGGCGGTCTCTATATCATCGGTAAGGACGGGATTCGGACGCTCCGTATCGCTGACGGATTGACGTCCGATACGATCCTTCGCATCAAGCCCGATCATCAAAGAGATATCGTATGGATCATCACCAGTAATTCCATAGCATATATGACGCCGGATGACGAAATCACGACGATCAGCGCCTTTCCGTACAGCAACAATTTTGATTTTGTCCAGAACAGCAAGGACGAGATGTGGATCCTCAGCAGCAACGGCATCTATGTGACCGCGACGGAGGATATGCTGGATGGCGATAATGTCAATCCCGCGCACTACTCGATCGCGAACGGCCTGTCGTGTACGGCGACGGCGAATTCCTTCAGTGGCTTGAATGATAACGGAGACTTTTATCTTTCCGGCAACACCGGCGTTGTGAAGATGAACATCGAGTCGGGCTTTGAAGTCAATACGGATTGCAAATCCTCCGTACCGTTTGTTGAGGTCAACAATACGTTGCGTTATCCGGACAAAAACGGCAATTTCACGATCCCGGCGAATACGAAAACGCTCACTATATACGCAGAGGTTTTCAATTATTCGCTGATGACGCCTTTGGTTTCGTATTGTCTGGAGGGCTTCAGCAACGATTTTGTCACCGTCACCCGCTCTCAGCTGATGCCGATCGTTTATACCAACCTTCGCGGCGGCGATTATCGCTTTGTGATGAAGGTGATGGATCCCCGCACAAAGAGCGTCAAAACCATATCCGTCGAGATCGAAAAAGAAAAAGCTTTTTATGAGGAGATATGGTTCTATATCGTGATAGGCGCGGCGTTCATCGTGCTTCTCGTTTCATGCCTGCGTGCCGCTTATCTGAAAAAGATCGAAAAGATGGAGAAAAAGCATAGGGAAGAGGTCGAAAGAGAGCGCGTCGCTTCTGATATGAATACCGCAGGGATGATCCAGGAGGGTATGCTGCCCCGTGTGTTCCCGCCCTTCCCCGACAGAAAAGAATTCGATCTGTATGCGGCGATGGATCCCGCAAGAGAGGTCGGCGGCGATTTCTACGACTTTTTCATGATCGACGACGACCATCTGTGTACGGTTATTGCCGACGTTTCCGGCAAGGGTATCCCCGCCTCGCTTGTGATGATGGCGACGATGATCATCATCAGAAATTATGCAAAAATGGGTAAAAATCCCGCCGAGGTACTGGCGCTGGCAAATGAGCAGATCTGCGCCAATAACAGTGCGGAAATGTTCATCACGGCATGGCTCGGTGTTTTGGAGATATCCACCGGTAAGCTGACCGCAGCGAGCGCCGGACATGAATATCCCGCGCTGATGAAGGCGAACGGACAATTTGCGCTGTATCGGGATAAGCACGGTTTTGTCCTCGGCGCTATGACAGGTATGCGGTATAAAGAATACGAGATCCGGCTCGATCCCGGATCAAAGCTGTTTGTCTATACCGACGGCGTGCCAGAAGCGTCCGACATCAACGAGGAGCTCTTCGGCACGGAACGTATGATCGCGGCACTTAACGAAGCTGTCGATCTGCCTCCTGAGGGCGTTCTGAAAAAGGTTCGTGAGGCTGTCGACGCATTTGTTAAGGAAGCGGAACAGTTTGACGATCTTACCATGCTCTGCCTGGAATACAAGGGCGATCTCGAAACAGAATCATAATACTGACAGAGGGTACCCAAATAGGGCGCCCTCTGTTTGTCTTTCGCGCGTTTCGAACCTCAGCACAGTCGCCATCAAGTCCTGTCGGCCGCACTTTGCTTGTATAATAAAAAGGTATCCAAACGGATACCTTTTTATGGTGCGGGCGACATATGCTTATAGACTACTCACCGGCTGCCTCGTCTTAGGAGCGCCCAGCCGGCGACATAGGCTTTATCTACGCTCTCGCTTAAAACGCCATGCAATGGCGTTTTAGTCCGCGCCGTGCGCGCAGCTTACGGCTTGACACGCTCGCCTTCAAGTCCTGTCAGTCGCACTTTGTTATGGAAAAAGGGCATCCTGTCGGATGCCCTTATCTATATGGTGCGGGCGACAGGACTTGAACCTGCACGTCATGGACACAAGAACCTAAATCTTGCGTGTCTGCCAATTCCACCACGCCCGCTTATATCGCTTTTATTATACGCGTTTGAATTCATATTGTCAATAATACGGGCGTTCTCAACTTGACTGTCGGAAAAAGAAATCTATACCGGTTACGGACAGAAAATTTTTTGAAAAAATCACTTGAAAACTATTGACAGTCACATGAACCTGTGTTATAATCGTGTAAACTCAAAGGAGGCGAGATAATGGCAGCACCACCGAGCCGGCAGAACATCAGCACAGAGTCGGCTTTTTCCGAATATCTGCCGCTGATTAGGGGGACAGACGGACTGACGCTCTCTCAGGTTTGCTTGATGACATCTTTGGAGACCTCTACGATCCAAAACTGGATCAAGCGCGGATTTGTTCCGCATCCTGTCGCCAAGAAATACCGCGAGCGGCATATCGCGCGCATCCTGCTGATTGCTTCGCTCAGAGATTGTATGCAGATCGACCGCATCGGCGCGCTGATGACCTACATCAACGGCAACGCGGACGACGAGCAGGACGATATCATTTCCGAGGTGGATCTTTACGACGCGTTTGAAAAAGCAGTCGCCTCCGTTGAGGATATCCGTCCGACGCAGGAGGAAACAGGGAAGAGGATAGAGCGCATTTTGGACGCGTATATGGCGCCCTCTCCCGAGCGGGAACGCCTGAAAGGCGCATTAACGATCATGGTAATAGCCTGCATCGCAGGAAAATATAAACAAGAAGCCGAAAGGCTGTATACAGAACTGTCTAAGGAGGACAACAATGGCTGATAATAACGTTACCACCATCCCGAACATCAAATGGAAAAGAATCGTCATCCCCATCGTGATCGTCGCTTTGCTCGCCGTGATCGGACTCAATTCGTTTACGATCGTTCAGGCGGGTCATACCGGCGTCGTTACGACCTTCGGCAAGGTCAACGAGGGCGTGATGCAGGAGGGCATCCACTTTAAGATCCCCTTCATCCAAAAGGTTGTCATGATCGACAACCGTATCCAGAAGCTCGAGGTCAATACCGAGGCGTTTTCCAAGGACCTGCAAAGCGTCAATACCGTCCTTGCCATCAACTACCGCGTCGATACCGCCAAGAGCTACAGCATCTATAAGAATATCGGCGCAGATTATGAAAACGTGCTGGTCGTTCCGGCGGTCAACGAGGTCTTGAAGGCGATCACCGCGACCTACACCGCAGAGGAGAGCGTTACCAACCGCCAGCTGATCTCCGACGGTCTGGTATCGGGGCTCAATGAAAAGCTGAACGATATCGGCTTATATGTCACCGACGTCAATATCATCGACTTTGACTTTTCCGACGCATTCATCACCGCGATCGAAGAAAAGCAGGTCGCTCAGCAGCAGCTTTTGAAAGCGGAGACCGAGAAAAAGACCAAGATCACCAACGCGCAGGCTGACGCCGAATCGCAGAAGATCCGCGCACAGGGTGAGGCGGAAGCCAACAAGACCATCTCCCAGTCGCTGAGCGAAAAGATCATCGAGAATAAGAAGATTGAAAAATGGAACGGCGAGCTGCCGAAGGTGACCGGCGACAGCGGTGCGCTGATCAATCTCGATCTCGACGGTAATAAAACCGAAGATAATAACAAATGATAAGCGTGTGAGGCGCATATACTGAAAGATATGGAAAACAATCAAACTGATTTTATGAAAAACCGTCCTGTCGCCGATAAGGCGAACCAGTATAAGGACGTATACGGCAGCCAATCCAAATCGACCCGGACGACAATCACCGCATTGATGATCGTTGTGATGATCATCCTCTGCGTGATCGCGCTGATCTATCAGAGCTATCTTCTGTTGACGTTGTTTGCGCCGGCGCTGCTCGGACTGATCATCGCGCTGATTATCGGCAAACGCGCCGACAAATACAATATGCCCGTCAAGTCCGAGGATTCTCCCGAAGCGATCTTCAAAGAGCATGAAGACTGAAATACACGATAAAGTGATTTTGCATGGAGGTGACTTATGGATCAAATGACAATCATCTGGCTGGCGATCGCCGTCGTGATGGCGGTGGTCGAAGCCTCAACCGTACAGCTTGTATCCGTTTGGTTCGCCGTCGGCGCGGCAGCGGGATGTATCACCTCGCTGATCACCGACAGCATCCCGATCCAGATCGTGGTGTTTGCCGTGGTATCGGCAATTGCGCTGCTCATCACCCGACCTCTGGTCAAACGGATCAAGGTCAAAAAGACCGAGGCGACCAACGCCGACCGTCTGATCGGTCAGGAGGGCGTCATCACCGAAGCTGTGGATAATACCGAAGCAAAAGGCTTGGTCAGGGTCGGCGCCCAGATTTGGAGCGCCCGCTCTATGGACGGCGCGCCGATCGAAAAAGGGACGTCGGTCACTGTCGCCGCCATCGAGGGCGTCAAGCTGATCGTGAAATCCAATAACTAATTCAATTTCAGAAAGGAAATCATTATGACTGCATTATATATCGTATTAGCGGCTATCGCTCTGTTGATCATCCTCATCATTGCCCGCAACATCAAGATCGTCCCGCAGGCGCACGCCTATGTCATCGAGCGCCTCGGCGCCTACAGCCAGACATGGGGAACAGGCCTGCATATCAAGGTGCCGTTCATCGACCGTATCGCCAAGCGCGTATCGCTCAAGGAGCAGGTCGTCGACTTCCCGCCCCAGCCGGTTATCACCCGTGATAACGTCACCATGCAGATCGATACCGTCGTGTATTTTGAGATCACCGATCCCAAGCTCTATACCTACGGCGTAGAGCGTCCCCTCTCGGCGATCGAGAACCTGACTGCTACCACCCTGCGTAATATCATCGGCGACCTCGAGCTTGACTCCACCCTGACCTCGCGCGATACCATCAACGACAAGATCCGCATCATCCTCGATGAGGCGACCGACGCTTGGGGCATCAAGGTCATCCGTGTGGAGCTGAAGAACATCCTGCCCCCCAGAGAGATCCAGGATGCGATGGAAAAGCAGATGAAGGCAGAGCGTGAGCGCCGCGCCCGCATCCTCGACGCAGAGGGTGAGAAGCGCAGCCAAATCCTCGTCGCCGAGGGTCTGAAGGAATCCGCGATCCTCAAGGCTGACGCGGTCAAGGAGACCAAGATCCGCGAAGCCGACGGTGAAGCGCAGGCGATCCTCGCCGTTCAGAAAGCGTATGCCGACGCGCTGAGAATGCTCAGCGACGCCGATCCCTCCGAGAAGGTCATCGCCCTCAAATCGCTCGAGGCGCTGCAGAAGGTAGCTGACGGCAAGGCAACCAAGCTGATCATCCCCTCGGATATGCAGAACGTCGCATCCCTCGCGACCTCTGTCAAAGAGCTTGTCACCGATCCCAAAGAATAATTCTTTACAAGAATAATAACGAGCAGGAGCAGTTAACCGCTGCTCCTGTTATTTTGTAATTCAGAAAGAATTACCGGCAATATCTAATTTTTTTCGGTAACAAAGGTATCGTTTTGTTATAATTCTTCATTCGAATAATAGCGACTCATTTGCTCGTCTTCCTTTGACGCGGCGTTCATCAGCGCCATCACAAAAACGCCGATAAAACCGCCGACCATCAACCCGATCACAAAACCAACCATGCTTTCACCTCTATCTCTATATCATGTATGCGCTTTTGTCTGCCACAGTATATAGTATGCGTCCTGTAACCTCCGTTTAAACTTTTTTTATGAATAATTCTTAATCTGCATTAACAATGACATTTTCTGTAGTATTATTCTAAATAGCCAAATAAGATTAAAATATTGTAACCAAGAATATGTGTTTTGTTACTTGAAAACCACAATATCTTGTGTTACAATTCTAATTGCATTCAAGATAAAGTGTGTTCGGGCAGCGAACACCCACGTTTTTGGACAAAACAGAAATTATTATGAGGAAATGAGGAGATTAACATGACCATCACCGTAACCGGCGGAACCCTTCCGCAGGCAGAAATCAACACCTACGTTGCTCAGTTGAAAGCTAACAACCCCGACAAGTATATCAAGACAGTCGATTTTATCATCGACGGCGACTTCGTTGATATGAAGTACACCTACGACAACGTTCCCTTTGAGCGTATCCGCCGCATCACCGGTTATCTTGTCGGTACCGTAGATCGCTTTAACGACGCTAAGCGTGCTGAGGTTCAGGACAGAGTCAAGCACAGCCTCGACTGCGGCTGCTCTCTCGAAGAGATCGCTTGAAAGTAAGCGTTCACTATTGACAATTCTGTCTAATTGTAGTACAATTATCCGCGTTAAGTAAATATTCACTTATCAAGAGAGACTGAGGGACAGGCCCTGTGACGTCCGGCAACCTGCGTAAGTAAGGTGCTAAATCCTGCGGTATCACCGAAAGATGAGTAACGCTCTCCGCACGGTCATACTGTGCGGAGTTTTTTATCCGAGAAAAGAGGAAATCTATGTCATATTTTTTTACATCCGAATCCGTAACGGAAGGACATCCCGATAAGCTGTGCGACCGCGTTTCCGACGCGATCCTCGATGCGATCCTTGCACAGGACAAGTTTGCCCGCGTCGCGTGTGAAACAACCGCTTCGCCCGACAGAGTCAGCATCATGGGCGAGGTCAGCGGAAACGCTGCGGTCGATTATGAGGCGGTCGCGCGCAAGGCGATCTGCGATATCGGTTACGACAGCGACGACGCGTATTTTAACGGCAACACCTGTGAGATCGGTTTGTATATGAATTCTCAGAGTGCGGATATCGCCATGGGCGTCAACGAATCCTTTGAGCTCAAGGGCGGCGAGGATGACGCGTTGAATCAGATCGGCGCCGGTGATCAGGGCATGATGTTCGGCTTTGCCTGTAACGAGACGCCCGAGCTGATGCCGCTTGCGATCTCGCTCTCCCATAAGCTCGCAAAGCGTCTGACCGAGGTTCGCAAGAACGGCACGATGCCGTATCTCCGTCCCGACGGCAAGACACAGGTAACGGTAGAATATCATACCGACGGCTCCGTGAAGCGGATCGACACCGTAGTGGTCTCGACACAGCATGATGAAGCAGCACAGCTTTCCGAGATCCGTTCCGATATCATCGAAAAGGTCATCAAGCCCGTGATCCCGTCCGAGTTGATGGATGAGGCTACAAAGATCTATTAAAACAGCAGGCATAAAAGGAGGGTAAGATGGTCATTCGTCATGGTGAGATGATTAAGATCAAGCCGGAGGGGCTGGAGGAATATAAGAAGCTTCATGCCAATCCGCTTC
>CACZAW010000016.1 GCA_902779225.1 uncultured Ruminococcus sp.
TGGATCGCAAAAAACGGCATACTGCACATCGCCGTCTGGAACAGCAGCGACAGCAGCAGCAGCTTGACCAGCAGGCGCTTGTTCGCAGTGATCTTCTTGATGTCCCTGCTGTAGCTGTTGAGCGTCTTGACCGACTTCATGATCGCATGATTCGGGTTTTTGACGATATGTAAGAACGCGCCGATCCTCACAAAAAAGGCGACGATCCGCATGGCGATCTTCGGCGCAAAGCCGGAGATGATGATCATGATCGGCACCACCATATATGCCACGGCGCCGATATACGCGGTGATCTTGATCGCGGGATCCTTCATCGCGCCGTTAAAGAACGTAAACATGATCAGGCACAGTCCCGAAAAACCGAACTGCATGGTGAAAAAGCCGGACAGCGGCATCGCCGACGACGCGCCGACGGAATAGCCCTGCGAATGCAGATACCAGATCTGGAACGGCTGACCGCCCGCGCCGGACGGCGTGATACAGTCATAATACTTGCCCAGGGCAGCGGTCGAAAAGGCATGGCGCACCGAAACCTTCTCGCCGAGGTGCTTCATCATCAAAAGATACTTTGTCGTCTCGCACCCCAGAACGACCACAAGACACATGATACCGCCTAAAAGGAACAGGATGTTGGCAAAGCTGAACGGCTCCATCGGAGGCGGCTCGTTAGCGAGCGCATCCTTCGCAATAAAGAAGATGACTACCGCGTTCAACAGTACAAACAGCGCGATACCGATCCGCTTGGCAACCTTGCTGGACGCCTTCGGCTTTTGCGGCTCCTCGATCAGGCTTTCCTCGTCCGCCGTCATGACCGCGTTGATAATCTCCTCTGTCGTTTGCTTTTGAATTTTTGCCATCCTGTCACCTCCTTTCGGTGATTATCGCGTATCACAGTTAAAGGTTATTATACCACAAATCACTCGGCTTTGCAAGTGATTTTCCCCATCTGTTACCGAATTCACCTGTCGTCATACTTTTCCAAAAAGCTGTGATCCTCTCCCTTGGATTTATATCCGGGAAAGGTATCGATATGTACCGCGTGGATCGCGTTGAAGATACTGTTTTCAATATTGGGATTGGTCTTTTTCAGCTCGCGGAGCAAGAGCTTGATCTCCTGACGCTTGCTGTCGCCGGTACCGTCCTCGCTGTGGGCGATCCTTTCTGTCACCTTGCAGGCACAGCGAATAAACGTCAGCTCATTGTATCGCGCCCATCTGACGATATCCTCCTCATGCACGCAGTACAGCGGTCGGATCAGCTCCATCCCCTCATAATTCGTGCTGTGCAGCTTCGGCATCATCCCCTGCAGCTGCGAGCCGTAAAAGAGCGACAGCACGGTCGTCTCGATCACATCCGAAAAATGATGCCCCAGCGCGATCTTGTTGCAGCCCATCTCCTGCGCTTTTTTGTACAGATGGCCGCGGCGCATCTTTGCGCACAGATAGCACGGATACTTTTCCGCCTTATCCGCTACGTCAAATATGTTGGTCTCAAAAATCGTGATCGGGATCTCGAGAATTTGCGCGTTCTCTTCGATCTTTTTTCTGTTTTCGGCGTTGTAGCCCGGATCCATCACGAGGAATTCCAGATCAAAGGGAAAGTCCGAATACCGCTGCAGCATTTGCATCAGCTTCGCCAGCAGCATACTGTCCTTTCCGCCGGAGATACACACGGCGACCTTATCCCCCTTATGCAGCAATTCATATTGCTTCATCGCGCGGATAAAGGGATTCCATACGGTATCGCGATAGGTTTTGGTGATACTGCGCTCGATCATCTGCGCCGCGCTCATTTCTCTCATACCTTCACTCCTCCATTCACTGACCGTTGACTCTCATTATACCTTACTTTCTCCTATCACACAAGTACCACTTGCTTAAATGCGACGACTGTGATACTATAAGAAAAACGACGAAAGCAGGTAACACAGTATGGATATCCTCAAAGCGATGGAACAGCGCCACTCTGTACGCGCCTATACCGACCGCCCGATCGAGGGCGAGACCCTCGAAAGGCTGAAAAAGCTCATTGATAAGGCTAACGCAGCAAGCGGGCTGCATATCCAGCTCGTCCTCAACGAGCCGCAGGCGTTTTCCTCCAAGATGGCGCACTACGGTAAATTCAGCGGATGCAAAAACTACATCGCCCTCATCGGCAAGCGCGGCGGCGACTTTGAAGAAAAGTGCGGTTACTACGGCGAGAGCATCGTCCTCGGCGCTCAAATGCTGGGGCTGAACACCTGCTGGGTCGCCCTGACCTACAAAAAGGTCCCTGACGCTTTTACCGTCGCTAAGGATGAAAAGCTGTTGATGGTCATCGCGATCGGCTACGGCGAAACGCAGGGAAATCCGCACAGCTCAAAATTCTATGACGAGGTCGCAAAGCCCTCCGACGCGCCCGAATGGTTCAAGGCGGGAGTCGAAGCCGCACTGCTCGCCCCCACCGCGCTGAATCAGCAAAAATTCACCTTTACCTACAAAAACGGCAAGGTGCTCGCCAAGACGAAATTCGGCACCTGTGTCAAAACCGACCTCGGTATCGTCAAGTACCACTTTGAGCTCGGCGCGGGAAAGGATTCCGATATCTGGTTATAATTCTTTATTAGAATCATAAAATTAACGCATGATAATGGGCTGTCGCACTAAGAAAAGCGACAGCCCTAACTCGTGTCATCCTGAGCAAAGCGAAGGATCTTACAGTGCAATTTATCCAAATAATTACATCTTATATGTGTAATATCACGGAAAAGTCAGCACTTTCAGATTCTTCGGCGTCGCCTCAGAATGACATTTTTTATTTTGCAACAGTCACTACTATTTTACTCTAAGATGATCGCCTGCTGAAACAGCGCATAGAATCTCGACTTGAACAGATCGCGGTCAAAGCTGCGCTTCTCGCCCTTGAGGGGATCAGCGACCGTCACCTGATGATCGTTATAGCCGACCAGCACCATACAATGCTCCGGCGAATACCATTTCAGCTCTTTGCCGTCAACCTTCCATGTCGTTTGGTTGACGGGCGTCTCACAGTCCACCGTTCCCCAGACGATCACGGGAATCCCTCTGTCGATACAGGTCAGGAGCTGTTCGAGCTCCGCCCCGGTCACATCCTTCGCCTGCATATACGAGCCCTTTGCCTTCAGATAGCTGTTTGCCGCCTTTACGATGACCGGCGCGTAGCATCCGAAGGAGGCTTCATCTCTGGGATCGCCCTCGAACGCGTCCCTGAAATCCACCTTGCCGACCTCGCCTTTTTCGAGATAATGATCCGCGATATCGCATTTATCCGCCGCGATCCCGTAATAATTCAGCACCATCGTGAGAGAGGTGACCTCGCAGCCGGTCGGCAGCTCGGGCAGCTGAGGGATCACGCCGAAATCATCGATCATCGCCGCGCCCGTCGGAACGGCGTCGCTGAAATCAAAGGACAGGTCGTTCGTCAGCGTTGCGCTGTTATCGGTCGGCAAAGACTCCTGCGCCGGCGTCGCCTTTTGCGTATCGACGGAGTCGCTGTCCTTATCGCAGCACACCATGCAAAACGCTGTCAGAATGATCAGTAAGAATACTGTCGTTCTTTTCATGTTATCTTCCTTCCTGTTATTCGCAAATGGCGTCGACCCACTTCTGTCCGATTCTGTCGATCGACAATTCCTCGCGGATTTTTGCGGCGTTGACCGACATCTTTTCCGCTTCATCCGGATGCTCGACGATATACTTCATCGCCTCATACATTGCCTGAACATCGTTGACGGGAACAAGAATGCCGTTAACGTTATTTTGGATGATCATCCTGGCGCCGCCTCCGCTGCTGTCGGTAGAGATCGTCGGCAAACCGATCGCCATAGCCTCCAGCATGGAATTCGAGATACCTTCTCTGATCGACGACGAAACAAACATTGCATAGTCACGGATCCTGCTGTGCAGGTGCGGATCGTGGTCAAAGAACATGACCGCGTTTTCCAGACCGGATTCCTTCACATAAGAGATCAGGTTCTTTTTTTCGGTTCCGTTCCCGAAGATGTGCAGCCGGTAGTCCGGATAATCGTCATGAAGCCGATGAAACGCATCTATCAGCAACGGGATATTCTTAACTTTCGTGATTCTGGAAAAAGTCACGATCTTTTTTTGCCTGACGCCCTGATATCTTTCCGGAAAATCCTGTTTGATCGGATTCGGGATCACATAGATTTCGGCGTCGCTCAAAAAGTCATAAAAGCCTGCGATATCGTATGTTTGACAAATGACTTTTTGGGCGCGGGAACTAAACTTCTTTTTCAATATCGTGATCGGATGATTCTCCTCAAACTCCGCAAACGGTGAACTGCACTCGACAATAATCAGCTCGTTTTTCAAATGCTGCAGCGCTACACAGGTGGCAATGCTCGCGATCGTCATCCAAGAAAAGACCGTATATCCCTCTTTATCCTTGATATAGTCATAGAGCTTGTCCGAATAACGTCTTTTATACATCTGCCAATTGTCAAACACGTCAAACTTATCGTGAGAAAAGGTCTTATAATATTTCAGCCGCACGCGGTTGACCAACGACAGCTTCTTCATCGCAGAATCCACGACCGTGATCCTTTCGGGGATGCTCTCCGGCAGACTGCCGCAATTATGCAGGAAAACAACCTTTACTCTGTCGTCAAGCTCATAATCGATCTTAGGGGTCTCCAACAGGAGTATCTCCAGCTCATACCCATGCTCGACCAAATAGTTTGCGATCGTAACCGCATGCCGTTCGGCTCCTCCCCCGGATAAACTGTAAATGATAAAAATCAGTTTTTTGTCTTTCATACCCAAACCCCAAGGATAAATTTTTTCGAACACTGTAAATGCGACTTAGCTTTGCAAGGCTGATGTTTGCAAGACAGAAATCAAGCCGCATGGTATTGTAATATACCGATCAAGAAATGATACTATTCGGTATCGCTCTTCAAATCGGCATACTTGTAATCATTCAGGAATTTTCCGAGCACATACCCGGTCTGACCCTTATACTCGACCTTGGCAAAGCTTCCGTCGCCTTCAGCGTCCCGGATAAAGCGCACCGCCTCGCGCGGATAGATCTTTGTGATCGCTCCGGAGGACGTCGAGGGACTCTCGCGCAGGGTCAGATAATCGCTCGCGACACAGAACAGGATCGTACCGTCAACGTAGGTGCCGTCGCCGGTGACGATAGGTGAAGCGGGATCGGAGGAAAAATACTCCGCCAGAACATATCCCTCTTTGCCGTTGAAGCGCACCTTATAAAAATCATAGGCGGTGTCGAGGTAAGTCACCGACTGACCTCCTTTGATCGTATCGAGGCTTTCGCCGAAGCGTGACTCTCTGTCCCTGAGGGTGACCCAATCTCCGCGACAGTACAGGGTATCGCCCGCGCTGTGCGGCGAGGTGAATTTGCTCGCGGTGCGCGGATCGTTCAGATCCGACGTTCCGTTGTTGCCGGAGCCGCCGTCGTTCTTCACGGTGCTTGCGGCGGTCGCGGGCTGCTGCGTTTCCTCAGAGCCCTCGGCAATATAGATCACGATCTCCGCGCCGGGCTCGACCTCGGTTCCGGATTTCGGCGTCTGGTCAAAGACCTGGTCCTTTTCATGGCTGCTGTCCTGTACCGACGTCGGCTTTGCGACCAGTCCCTTCTCGCTGAGGGCATTGATCGCCTGGGCAGAGCTCATCCCGATCACATCCGGCACCTCGACCGCTTCGCGCGGCGCCTGAGTCGTTTCCTGAACGGTCGGCGCCTGTGTTGCCGTCGGCTTCTGCGTCGCGGCGGTCTCAGCCTGCGTCGCAGTCACGCCGGACGACGAACCGTTACCGGAGCCGCCGGGATTCAGCAGCATAAATATCAGCACGCCGATACCGGCGAGCAACAATACCGTGAGGATCGCGATCACGATCGGCACGGCTGATTTTTTCTTCTGAGCAGGCGGTTCCTCCGCCCCCTTATCATCGCTTCCGTGAGCGTTCTGCGCAGCGCCGTCCCTGAGCTGTGTCACGGCGTACGGTGCGGCAAAGGCGCCGAGCCTGATACGCTCCAGCGCGCTTGTGATCAGGCGTTTCAGCTCCGTCATGCTTTGACAGCGATCGCTTTGGTGGACAGCCAAGCCGTACATCAACGTCGCCTCCAACTGCGGATCGATGCTGATACCCAGCTCGGATGGTTTTTGGAGGGTGTCGTCATGCGCGCGGGTCAGGCTGTCCTCGGGGATCTCGCCCGTGATACATTTATAGATCGTCGCGCATAAACCGTATACGTCGGTCCACGGCCCCTGATCGCCGTTTCTGCGATACTGCTCCTCGGGCGCATAGCCCTGCTTGATCATGACCGACATATCCTTTTCGCCGTTGGTAAAATACCTCGCCGATCCGAAATCCATCAGCTTCAGAGAGCCGTCGCGCAAATACATGATATTGTCGGGGCTGATATCGCGGTGGATGATGTGCGCATTGTGCATCCGCTCCAGTGCCGAGATCATCGGAAGCATCATCCTGAATACCGACTCCGCCTCCATCGTCCTGTGCTGACGCAGATACTGCTGCAGCGTAATGCCGTCGAGATATTCCATCACGATATACGCGGTACCGCAGTTCTCAAAGTAATCCCTGACCAGCACCACGCCGTTTTCATCGGACAGCCGCGCCAGACTGCGCGCTTCCTGCAAAAAGCGATCCTTGCCCTTTTGGAAAAACTGACGCTGCTTTTCGGTATCGAGGGTGATCGAATTGTTCACCGTATTATTCCTGTTGACATAGCCGCTCGGATAGTATTCCTTGACGGCTACCCTGACGTCGAGCGTCAGATCGCGTCCGATATAGGTGATGCCGAAGCCGCCCTCGCCGAGGGCGTTCCCGATCAGATATTTATTGTTCAGCACCGTACCCGACTTGAGATGATGCGCGATATTCCGAGGGATATTGTTCTTTCGGCAGTGCGGGCAATACCCGTCGTCGCCGATGAGATTCATACAATTGAAGCAATACATAGTCGATCCTCTCTGCGCGTGATAGCGACAAATCCTGACAAAAATAGTTATACTAGTCTATCATAACAGTTTTTTTCTGTTATAGCAATAGAAAACGCAAAATTTTTCGCGCCCGGTCAGCGATCCAAAAATAATAAAAAGGCGTCGGAGTGCCAACGCCTTTCATGATTTATATTTCTTTATCAGAATTTTACAGTTTCCGGCGGCGCGGTAAATGAGCTGAACGTCGCCACCGCATCCTTCAGATACAGCACCTGCGTATTGCCGTCGTTCTCGTCGTACATCCCTCTGAGCTCGGGATACGCGTCGAGCATGGATTTTTTCGCCGCGAGGCTGTCGTCCTCGACCAGCTCGCACTGTACGCGCAGCCATACGCCGTCCTTAAAGGCGCAGATCTCCGCCTTAGGATTCGCCTTGATCTGCTGCGAAACAGCCTTTGACTTTCCCGTCTGGATATACAGCTTTCCTTCAAAAATGTGCGCGGTGCCGAACGGACGCACACGGGGCTGATCGCCCTCGACCGTTCCGAGATAGTAAACGCCGGCATTCTTTAAAAAATCACAAACCTTTTGCATAAGAACCTCCAATTCTTGATAAAGCAGAAAACCTCCCGAGGCGGGAGGTATCGTTTACTGTGCTTTCAGGGCGCGCTCCAGCCATACGTCGGCGATATCGAGCGCAAGATACAGCCCGTTCTTCTCGCTGGACTTGACCAGCTGCTTGCGGGGGCTGAGGTCGGGATCGGTACAAAGCAGCTGGATCGCTACCTTGTCGGCGATCTCCATACCGTTGACTTCCTTCTTGGTTTTTATCTGCATTCTGATGACAAACCGCTGATCCATGCTGCCGTAATACAGCTCGTCGCCGCAACGAACCAAAGGCTTGCCCTTATAGGTCGAAAATTCCTTTTCAGCCAAAGAATCAATCCCTTTCGTAATTATTAGATGTTGAGGTAAGACTTGACCATCGCCTCAAGCAGGTCGTCGCGATCAATCTTACTGATAATGTTACGAGCGTTATTGTATGTCGTAATATAGGTAGGATCCTCGCTCAGGATATAGCCGACGATCTGGTTGATCGGGTTATAGCCCTTTTTGCGAAGCGCGTCATAAACAGTCGTCAGCGCGGTTTTGATCTCATCGTCGCGATTGCCGCCGAGAGAGAATATCATAGTTTTATCGAGCATACAAACACCTCCGATTACAGCTATTGTAACACATCCTAACAAAGAATGCAAGTCATAGTTTTTTTCTTTGCTTGCAGCATAGACAAACCCCCTCCCGTTTGCTATAATATTGGCAATACGATAAAGGGGTGCTATTATGGATTTCAGCCTGTTTTTCCCCGCCGAAAAAGAACGCGCTTTCTCAAAGCTCTCCGACGAGACGCTGAACGATCTGTCGATCGATTTTATCGCCGACGCGCTCTCCGACGTCAAGTTTGAGCGCGACCAGCTGCGCAATATCATGACCAACATCACCGGCGACGCCGAGGTCATCCGCTACCGGTGCGACGTCTTCGATGATTTTCTGCGCCTGCCGAAGCTCAGAGAGGACATGGAACAGCTGGTGATGCGGCTCAAAGACCTGATGGATCTCGAGCGCTTTCAAAAGGATAAGGAAGGCTCCGATCTCTGGTCGCTGATCAACCGTCTCAGAGAGATCGGCACCTACGTCTCGTGCATCACCACCATCAAGGAAACGCTCGAGAGCCTCGACATCCGCTCAGAGGGTATGAAGGAGCTGCTGCGCATTGTCACCGATATCAGCCGCGAGAGCAACTTTGACGGACTGATGGAGGACGTCAACGAAACGCTCCAAAAGGCGGCAAAGCTCAAGAGCATCACCATCGGCGTGAACCTCGACGACCTGCTGCGCCCGAAGAACGCCGCCATCGTCTCGCTCAACGATACCCCCTTCACAAACTCCGGGCTGGTGCGCCGCTTTATGGACTTCACCAAAAACAAAAGCGAGCTGAACAGCGACGTCGAATCGCCGTCCTCTCATTTTCATCCGCTCAGCTCGGTTACGGGCGGCACAAAGCTCGGCCCCATGTACAGCGATCCCTATACCCACGAGGTGCTGCTGGACGCTGACGCGCTCACCGGCGGCGATCCCCTGTCCGCGGCGATCAAAAAGCCGGTCAGCGATATCATGCGCCGCACCTGCAACGAGATCAAATCCACCCTCAAGCGCTATGTCAACATCAGCGGCTATTCGCTGACCTCGATGATGCCAGAGATCATTTTCTACATACGCTGGGCGGAGCTGGTCGATAAGATCACCACCACCGGGATGCCGATGAAAAAGGCGGAGATCCTGCCGACCGTGCAGCGCGAGCTCCACTTCAAGGATATCTATAATCTCAAGCTCGCGATCAACAAGGTCAAGGGCGATCCGATCGACATCATCACCAACGATATCGACTTTGACGACCGCTACCGCATCTTTATCCTGACCGGCCCCAACCGCGGCGGCAAAACCATCTTTACGCAGGCGGTCGGACTCGCGATGCTGCTCGCGCAGTGGGGCGTCTACGTCCCGGCTTCCGCCGCGCAGATCAGCCCGTGCGACAATATCTTCACCCATTTTCCCGCCGAAGAGAACGACACCGTCGACCTCGGCAGACTGGGCGAAGAAAGTCAGCGTCTGTCAGCCATCTTTGAGATGGCGACCCGCAACAGTCTGCTGCTGCTCAACGAGAGCCTCGCCACCACCTCGGTCGCCGAGGGTCTGTTCATCGCGATGGATGTCGTCAAGGCAATGCGCTACCTCGGCTGCTACGCGGTATTCAACACCCATATGCACGAGCTGGCGCGCTCGCTCGACGAACTGAATGCCGTTGACGGCGACAGCCGCGTCGAAAGCCTCGTTACCGGCGTGCATGACGGTCAGCGCAGCTTCAAGGTCGCGATCATCCCGCCGCAGGGTACGAGCTACGCCAAGGATATCGCCCTCAAATACGGCGTCACCTTCGACATCATCAAGGAGAGCATCGACAAAAAAGCCCCCTGAACTTGTAGGGGAGGGTCTTGACCCTCCCGACAAAATTCATTTCCCTCAACTTGTAGGGGCGGGTCTTGACTCGCCTGACTAAAATTCATCTCCATCAACTTGTAGGGGCGGGTCTTGACCCGCCCGATTAAAATCAATAATCACATCTTCCCTATACGCGCTTTTGCCAACCCATTTTTATCATTCCAAGTTTTCTACAGTCAAAAAAGCTGCCGCATCTGCGACAGCTTTTTTCTTTAAAAGAATTATCCCTTTAATCTGATCCCTTGCTTATCCAGATCCTCAATGATCGCCTCAGAAACGGTGACGACCTCATCTCTGGTCAGGGTACGGGTGTTATCCGAGAAGGTCAGACGCACGGCGATGGAGGAATTCTCCTCGTCCTCATAGATGTCGATGACCTCGACCGACTTGATCAGCTCGCAGTTCTCCGCCTCGATCGCCTCTTTGATCGGGGCAAAGCGCGCGGTGACAAAGCTCAGGTCGATCTCGATGCTCGGGAACTTGGACGGCTCGCTGTAGACGATGCTGTTGTTAGCAATCGCGGCAAACCTGTCCATATCGATCTCGGCAAATACGATAGAGGCGCGCTTGTCGATCTTCTTCATCACGACGGGATGCACGATACCGATCCTGCCGATGACCCTGCCGTCAACGATGACCGCGTTCAGGTTGGTCGGATGCTCATAATCGTACTTCGCTGCGATCTTCTCAAAGCTGACCTTTTTATGCTTCAGCTCGTCGACAAGATTCTCGATCATCGCCTTCAGCCTGAAGTACAGAGAGCGAACGTCGCTGCCCTTCTGATACAGGGTGATACCGAGGATCTTGTTCTCGATACAGAGGTTATCGTCCGTCATGCCGCTGACGACTCTGCCGACCTCAAAGATCCCGAACGACGGCGCATAGCCGATATTGCTTCTCACCTGGCAGAGCTGGGTGGGGATCATGGTTTTGCGGATCGTTTCGATGTTGGGATTCGAGGCGTTTTTCAGCTTGATCTCGCCGATATTCGCGATACCGAGCTCCTTGAGCTCGTCGGCATAGTTCCATACATACGAATGCAGCTCGTGCAGGGCATAGCGCTTGACGAGGATATCCTTGACGTTGTCCTCATCCTTCTTCACCGGCTCCGGACGGGTCGGGAACAGCGGCGCTGTCGCGGTATGGATCTCAAAGTTATCATAACCGTAGATACGGGTGATCTCCTCGATGATGTCCGCCTTGATGGTGACGTCCTTGGTCGCGCGCCATGAGGGGACGGTGACCTCAAAATCGTCGCCGCTCACGCTGACGGTAAAGCCGAGGCGCTCGAGGGTGCTGACGATGGTATCGTTATCGATCGCAATACCCGTGTAGCGGTCGACATACGCCTTGTCAAAGCTGAGCGTGACCTCGGGATAATGATAGGCATAATCGTCGGTCAGCGAGGATACGACCTCTACGCCGCCGTCATACTGCTTCAACAGGTATACAAAGCGGGCGATCGCCGCGGTGGTCAGCTCGGGATCGAGCGACTTCTCATAGCGCATGGAGGAATCGGTGCGGTGGCTGAGTCTGACGGTCGACTTGCGGATCGAGGTCGCGTCAAAGGTCGCAGATTCCAGCGTCAGGGTATGGGTATCCTCGACGATCTCGCTGTCGAGACCGCCCATGATGCCCGCGATGGCAACCGGCGTATCACCGTTGCAGATCATCAGCGTCTCGGGGTCGATATTCCGCTCTACGCCGTCGAGGGTCTGGAAGGTGAAATCCTGATCAAAGCGCTTGATGCGGATGTTCTCCACCTTGCGGCTGTCAAAGGCGTGCATCGGCTGACCCATCTCCAGCATGAGATAGTTGGTCATATCCGCGAGGAAGTTGATCGCTCTCATGCCGCAGTAATACAGGCGGATGCGCATATTGACCGGCGAAACGTTCCGGCTGATATTTTCAAACTGTAAGCAGGAATATCTGTAGCACAGCGGATCCTCGATCTTCATATCGACCTTGGGCAGCTTGTCATAAGCCGTCAGATCGTCAAAGTCGAGCGCCTTGAGCGGGCGCTTGGCGATCGCCGCGAACTCGCGCGCGATGCCGTAATGGCTCCACAGGTCGGGGCGGTTGGTGAGCGACTTGTTGTCGACCTCAAAGACGATATCGTCGATCGCATAGACATCCTTGATATCCGTGCCGAGCGCGATATCGTCGGTGATCTCCATGATGCCGGAGTGATCGTCGCTGATGCCGATCTCTTTCTCAGAGCAGCACATACCGCAGCTCATATATCCCGCGAGCGGACGCGGCGTGATCTCGATCTCGCCGATCTTCGCGCCGACCTTTGCAAAGGCGGTTTTCATACCTACGCGCACATTCGGCGCGCCGCAGACAACGTCAACAAGCTCTTCCGCGCCGATATCCACCTTTAAGAGATGGAGCTTTTTGCTCTCGGGATGATTTTCGACAGACTTGATCTCGGCGACGACGACGCCGGAGAGCTCGCTGCCCTTGAACTGTATGTCATTCTCGACCTCGGCGGTCGAAAGGGAGAACTGATTGATCAGGCTCAGCTCGTCAAGTCCGGAGAGGTCTACAAAATCCTTGATCCAATTCATTGATAAAAACATAGCCGTACCTCCCTTACTTATCGTCCGTGAACTGCGACATCACTTTCAGCGAGCCGCTGTTGAGATCACGGATATCCTTGATGCCGTACTTCATCATCGCGAGTCTGGTCAGACCCAGACCGAACGCAAAGCCGGTGTACTCCTCGGGGTCGATGCCGCCCTCTTTGAGAACCTCGGGATGGATCATGCCGCAGGGACAAAGCTCCAGCCATCCGCTGTGGTTGCAGGAGGGACAGCCCTCGTCGCCGCCGCAGATCAGGCAGCTGATATCCAGCTCAAAGCCCGGTTCGACGAACGGGAAAAAGCCGGGGCGCAGGCGCACCTTGATGTCCTTTTGGAACACCTCGGACAGCATGGTTTTCATAAAATAGATCAGGTTGGAGATCGAGATGTTCTTGTCGACCATCACGCCCTCCATCTGGAAGAAGGTGTTCTCATGGGTCGCGTCGGTCGCCTCGTTGCGGAAGCAGCGTCCCGGGAAGATCGCGCGGATCGGCATCCCCTTCTCTTTCAGCTGCGGGCCGTACTTTTTGAGGATCGCGTTCTGCGCGGCGGAGGTCTGCGATTTCAGCAGCTCGCCGTTCTCGAGATAATAGGTGTCCTGCATATCGCGTGCGGGATGGTTCTTCGGCACGTTGACCGCCTCAAAGCACTCATAGTCGGTGACGACCTCGGGGTAATCCTCGACGTTGAAGCCCATCGTGGTAAAGATACGCTCGCACTCGCGTTGCACCAGCGTGATCGGATGATACGAGCCTCTCTCCTCCTTGACCGGGATGGTCAGATCGAATTCGGGCATACGCTCGATCTCTCTTTTGATCTCCAGCTCCTTGAGCTCCTGCGAGCGCTTCTGGATGCTTTCCGCAGCCTGCTGCTTGAGCTGATTGACCATTTGGCCGAAGCTCTTTTTCTCCTCGTTGCTCAGGCTCTTCATCCCCTTGAGCAGATCGGTGATGCAGCCTTTTTTGCCGAGATAACTGACGCGCAGATTTTCGAGCGTCTGCGGATCGGTCGCCTGATCCAGCTCGCTTTTCAGCGTCGCTCTCAGCTGTTCTAACTTTTCTTTCATATTATCCTCCGTTTCTGAAAATAGGAATTAGAAATGAGGAATGAGGAATAATCGGTTTATTACTGCGAAGCAGCTCAGACCTTTGTCGGTTACTGACTCCTGATTCCTGACTCCTAATTCCTAATTAAATATAAACAAAAAGGTCCTTCTATCCCAAAGGGACGGAAGAACCGCGGTACCACCCTGATTCCCGTATACACATACGGGCGCTCAAAACCCTTAACGCAGGTCAGTCGTCAGAGCCTACTCGATCGCTTTCAGCCCTGCCGCTCGTGAGTGAACTTCGCTCCTTTTCCCTCCGCGGTCGCTTTCAGCCGGCGACGACCGCTCTCTGATGAGTCCGTATCGGGAGTTACTCTCTCAGTCAACACGTTTTTCTTTTCACTTCGCCTATTCTAACATCATTCATAACTTTTTGCAAGTCTTTTATTGAAAAAGGCGGCAGAATATGATAAAGTATGTGTGTATGTGCAAAACAGATTTTTGCCGGAGAAAGGAGCTTCATCGTCAGACGGTGTCTGAGATGATAAGATTTTTATGAGTAATATGGGTAATTTAGTCGAACAGACCGTCCGCAAGGAGAAGGACGCTAAATACTGGCTCAACATTTTTCTGATCATATTGGCGGCGGTCGGTCTGCCCGGGATACTGGTCGCGCTCAGCTTTATCACCGGCGTTCGCTATCTGATCGTCGCGGCGTTTTTCGTATCGTTGTTCTGCATCTACGGCGTGTGGTTTTTTGTATCCTCGCTGAAGGTCGATTACGAATACGCCTGTCTGGGCTCCGTCCTGCGCTTTGACCGCATCATCGCCAGCCGCCGCAGAAAGCCCATCGTCAAATTTGACATCAAATCCGTCACCGACTTTTTCCCTTATGACGATCACGAAATGGGCAAGCGCAAGATCGCCAAGGTCTACCGCGCCTCCGCAAAAGAATTCAGCGACGAAAACTATGTCGCGGTGTTCCGCCACGATGCGCGCGGCGAATGCGCTGTCATCTTCACGCCGAATGAAGAAATGCTCGAGGCGATACGCCCCTACTTCAGCGCCGAGCTGAAAAAGAAGCTGTATTTCAGCAACAAGTCATGATCGATCTTACCTTAGACTACGTCGCGCGGCATCTTCCCTGTCGACCCGATAACGCGCATAAGGGCACGATGGGCGCCCTGTGCAGCATCACCGGCAGCTACGGTTTTTCCGGAGCCGCGGTGCTGTCCGCCAAGGCGGCGCTGAGAAGCGGCGTCGGATTGCTGTATCAGGTGATCCCGGAAAAGATCTATCCCGTCTACGCCGCATCGGTGTACGAAAGCGTTTGCGTTCCCGTTCGCGGCAACGTCCTCGGAACGGTCGCGCCTACTGATTCCGACGCGATCCTCAACACCGTTGACCGTGCCTCCGCCGTGCTGATCGGCTGCGGGATGGGCAACACCTCCGCTACCGCCGAGGTACTGCGCACGGTCGTGCGTCACAGCACCGTCCCGATCATCATCGACGCGGATGGCATAAACGCGCTGGCGCTGCATAAAGATATACTGAAAGAACACCGCGCGCCGCTGATCCTGACCCCTCATGTCAAGGAGTTCTCACGGCTTTCCGGGCTGAGCGTTCCCGCTGTCATCGAGCGTCAGGCAGAGGTCGCCGCAAACTTTTCCAAAGAGCATCCCGACATAGTCCTCGTGCTCAAAAGCCACCGTACCGTGATCGCCCGCAACGGCGAGCTGTACCGCAACACCGCGGGCAACAGCGGCATGGCGAAGGGCGGCTCGGGCGATGTGCTGGCGGGGATCATCGCGTCCCTCGCGGCGCAGGGAGCTGCTCCCATAGAGGCGGCTGCGATGGGAGCGCATATCCATGCTGTCGCCGGTGATATCGCCGCTGAAAAGTTCGGCAAGACCGCGATGCTCCCCTCGGATATCGTCGACTGCCTCGGTGAGGTTTTCAAGCAAGTCGAAGCCGCAAGGAATGCGTGACCGCAAAAATAACGGAATTCAAAAGACCGACAGATCGCTGCCGGTCTCTTTTTATGCCATCGTAAAGGAGCATCTCATGAAACGATTATTCTGTCTGCCGATCGTCGTCCTGCTGCTCGCCCTTACCGCCTGTACCGGCAGCACGCACACCCTCAACGCCTCGTATACGGGGAGCATCCAATCCACCGACGGCGCCGTCAACTATACCGCCGCGCTGACCGCCGACGGCGACACCCTGACGCTTTGCATGACCTCTCCCGAGAGCGTCGACGGTCTAACATATGAATTTCGCGACGGCGAGCTGCACACCTCGCTCAACGGGCTCGATACCGTCACGCCGATCGAAAATCTGCCGCCGTCATCCCTGCCCGCATTGTTACACGCTCTATTCTCTCGATGCGACACCGCAAAGCTCCAAAGAACAGATAACGGCGTCGATACCTTTGTCCTGTCCGTCGGCGACGGCGATATGACCGTCACCGCGTCTGACGGCGTTCCTCAAACCCTCGTCTACGGCGACCGTACCGTGTATTTTTCATGAATACCGCTGTCAAAAGGAGCTGTCGCACTTAAAAACGCGATAGCCCCTAACTTGTGTCATCCTGAGCATTAAGCGAAGGATCTTA
>CACZAW010000017.1 GCA_902779225.1 uncultured Ruminococcus sp.
TCAATCGATTTTACAAAACGGTGACGCTGCGTTATCTCTCCCTCAGTCATCGTCAAAGTATTGCCGATGACAGCTCCCTCGTCAGAGGGAGCCAAGAGAACGCCCTGCTCCTCGTCTAACTCCTAACTCCTCACTCTCATTCCTAATTCCTAATTCCTCATTCCTAATTAAAAAACAGCTCCCCTTTCGAGAAGCTGTTCTGATCCGATATCAAGTTTATCCTAAGATGCTCATCAGCACGCCTGCTGCGACAGCGGAGCCGATAACGCCTGCGACGTTCGGGCCCATCGCGTGCATCAAGAGGAAGTTGCCGGGATTCTCCTCCTGACCGACCTTATTGGAGACACGCGCCGCCATCGGTACGGCGGACACGCCCGCAGAGCCGATCAGCGGGTTCACCTTACCGCCGGAGAGCTTATACATGATCTTGCCGAACAGCACGCCGAACGCGGTGCCCATGCAGAACGCGAACAGTCCCAGCGCGATGATGCCGAGGGTCTTGGGAGTCAAAAAGACGGTGCCGGTCGCGGTCGCGCCGACAGTCACGCCGAGGAAGATGGTGATGATGTTCATCAGCTCATTCTGCGCGGTCTTGCTGATACGCTCGACGACGCCGCTCTCCTTAAAGATATTGCCCAGCATCAGCATACCGACCAGCGGAGCCGCAGAGGGCAGCGCGATCGCAACGATGATGACAACGATGACCGGGAACATGATCTTCTCGAGCTTGGAAACGGGTCTGAGCTGCGCCATCACGACCGAGCGTTCTTTCTTGGTGGTCAGCAGCTTCATGATCGGGGGCTGGATGATCGGCACCAGCGCCATGTAGGAGTATGCCGCTACCGCGATCGGGCCCAGCAGCTCGGGAGCGAGCTTAGAGGTGACATAGATCGCCGTGGGACCGTCGGCGCCGCCGATGATACCGATGGCGCCCGCCTGAGCCTGTGTGAAGCCCAGCAGGATCGCGCCGATAAAGGTGATGAAGATACCGATCTGCGCCGCAGCGCCGAGGATAAAGCTCTTGGGGCTGGCGATCAGCGGACCGAAGTCGGTCATACAGCCGATGCCGAGGAAGATCAGAGGCGGATAGATACCGAGCTTGACGCCCTGATAGAGATAGTATAACAAGCCGCCGTAGGTGGGATCCTCATAGAAGATCTTGTCGCCGATCTCACGGATCACATGACCCTTTGCGGCGGGATCATCCAGCGAGGCGATCTCGACCAGATTGATATGCGGCGCGCCCATGATGTCGGGGTAAAGGTTGACAAGAAGCATACCGAACGCGATCGGCAGGAGCAGCAGCGGCTCATACTGTTTTTTGATCGCGAGAAAGATCAAAAAGCACGCGACCGCCATCATGACGTAGTTCTGCCACGACAGCGACAGAATGCCCGATTGATTGACAAGGCCCTCGAGGGCTCCTAAAAATCCATTCCAAATATCCATGCTGCGCCCTCCTTAAAACGGTCTCAGGTTATCGCTGAGTCCCGCGCTGCGCCACGCGTTCGACCGCGGCTGCGCCTTGCGGATGCTCTTGATCTGCACCTGTGAGGACGAATACATCGAATAGACCGCCGCCGAGATCACGGCGATCAGCTCGCCGTCGTCGACCCCCTCCTCGGTCTCGACCGTCGCGACAGGCTCCATGACCTTGTCCGTTACGACAGCCGCCTTTGCGGGGACTTCGGTTTTCTGCTTCTTGAGTCCTCTGTTCTGAATATTGTAGATTATGGTTCCGTAGAGCTTGATGATGCCGATAAGGATCAGCAGTACCGCAAATACGACCGCAAAGCCCGTCAGCAGAACCGTCAGCGATAACGTCAGTTTGTCGCCGCCCATAATATACCTCCTGATAGCCGGTGGATATACCGCACAGGATATACCCCTCATATTCCAAGGTATATTATACCGCAATCTAAAACAGAATTCAATAGTTAATTTGCGCCGGTTTTAATCGGTTGAGATTGCCACATCGTCGTCGCGCGCGTCCGCTCCTCGCAATGACAATTTTGAATTCCTAATTTCTCATTCCTAACGGATAACGGATAATGGATAATGGTGAATGGCGGGACACCCGCACCTGATTTATATATCCCTCCACCGCTTCGCGGTCCCCCTCCCTTTAGACAAGGGAGGCTTTGAGTGAAGTGCTTAGCCGCGCAGTCCCCTTTGTCTAAAGGGGGATGCAAGGGGGATATATCAATTGTTCGAGCAAAGCGAGATACCAAGCGCGGCGGGGATAAAGTTAAGGGTGATGGATAATGGATAACGGTGAATGGCGGGCTCTGCCCGCACCTGATTCCTATTATTCGGTTGAGATTGCCACAGCCCTTCGGGCTTCGCAATGACAATTTTTAATTCCTAATTCCTCATTCCTAATTAATAAGCCGTCACCGTCGTACGCGATCCCTCGGGATCCGCATGGGTAAGCAGTTTTTCAAAAGCCGCAAAATATGCGCCGCCGTCACCCGCGCGTCACCCGCCGTCCCCGCCGTACACAAAAGAAAAGCGCCGGAGCTGTAAAAGCCCCGACGTGTGCCTATGAGAGTGTTCCAAGCGCATTGTTTTCGACGATCGTCTGATATCTTTTGATCTCCTCTTCGGTAAAGCCAACGACGTCCTGCCACTCATATTTCGGCAGGAAACAGCTTGCGTAATGAAAGCCGTCTTTTTCATCCGGCTTTTCAATATAGACCTTGACCGTATTGTCACTGAGCATTTCCGAGTGCACGATCTCGGTTTCATCATCAAGGGTAAGATAAGGGTACATCATGTTGATTACCTCGTTTCTTAAACGCGCTGCCGCGATTCAGCAGCGTTTGTTTATATGATTATACCACAAGACATACTTATTTGCAATAATCATGTCTCAGAATTCAGCGGACACAGGATCGTTATCAACACATTCCGAAAAGCATCGGTATGGTTGCATAGTTTTATGCAACTTTTGTATTTGGCGGGCGCAAGGTTGAGGGGACTTCCCCATCAAACCCGAAAGGAACTTTTCATATGACAGATTATCAGAATCAGCAGTATCCCGAAGACCTCCGCCTGGGCGTGATCAGCAGCATCGAGCTGACCGACCAACGTTTCCGACGCGCCGACTTCCTGATAGACGGCTTTTTGAAGCCCGGACTGGCGATCCTCGCAGGCTCGCCCAAGATCGGCAAAAGCTGGATGGTGCTGCAGCTTTGCCTGAGCGTATCCAAAGGCGAGACGTTCTGGGGGATGGACACCAAAGAGAGCACCGTGCTGTACATCGACCTGGAGGACAGCGAACAGCGGATGCAGGAGCGCATCGTCCGCTCGACAGAGGAGGCGTCCGACAAGCTGAAGATCACCTTCTCATGCAGCCAGCTGGGCGAAGGGATCGCGGATGAGATCCGCAACTTTGTACAGGAGTATCCCGACGCGTCGCTGGTGGTGATCGACACCTTCCAAAAGATCCGTATGCCGCTGGGTCAGACGAGCTACGCCGTAGACTACGCCGAGATATCGCACCTAAAGCGCGTAGCCGACGAGCTGAACATCTGCATCCTCTTAGTCCACCACACCCGCAAGATGGGCGACAGCGACTGTATGAACGAGATCTCCGGCACCAACGGTATCGCGGGTTCAGCCGACACCCTGATGGTGCTGAAAAAGCCGAAGCGTACCGACCGCAAGGCAGAGCTGTACTGCACCGGCAGAGATATCGAGGATCGCTCGCTGGAGCTGCTCTTTGACAGAGAGACCTGCCGCTGGAAGGTGACCAAGGACAGCAATCAGCAGCAGGTAGTGTCGCTGCCCGAATGTATCATTGAGCTCAGGGAATACATGAAGACCGTCAGGCAGTATCAGGGCTCCAACACACTGTTCTGCGACGGCTTTGCGGCGTTCTGGGGACAGCCGATCAAAGCCAGCACCCTCAAGCGGGAGATGAACCGCTGGCGTTATGAGCTGGAGGATATGGGCGTGTGCTTCAAGTCCTACCGCACCAATAAAGAGCGCCTCTTGATCATCAAATACGCCGAGGAGCACGACGAGCTGGTCAAAACCGCCGCGTCTGCGTACGACAGGTACGACAGGTGACGCAAGGGTGACAGAAGGAGCGTTCGTTGGAAAAGCCACGAAAACGGCTTACCTATGCGGGTTTTGAGGGCTTGCGTACAGGGGTGACGGGAAACAATTAGGAATTAGGAATGAGGAATTAGGAATTCAAAATTGTCATTGCGAGGAGCGGACGCGCGCGTCGGCGACGTGGCAATCTCAACCGATTAAAAGGAATTAGGAATGAGGAATTAGGAATGAGGAATTAGGAATTATTGGAATCAGGTGAGGGCGGAGCCCTCCATTCACCGTTATCCGTTATCCATTATCCATCACCCATAACTTTATCCCCGCCGCGCTTGGTATCTCGCTTTGCTCGATCAATTGATATATCCCCCTTGCATCCCCCTTTAGACAAAGGGGACTGCGCGGCTAAGCTAGCCTCCCAAGGCTCCCGGGAGGGGGACCGCGAAGCGGTGGAGGGATATATAAATCAGGTGAGGGCGGAGCCCTCCCATCACTATTCACTATTCTTTATTCTCTATTCATTATTCACTAATACCGGGTGCGGGCAGAGCCCGCCATCAACCCTTTATCCTTCATCTAGTCAGCTAAATTGCCGCTTTGCGGCAGCGAAATTGCTTTACTTCGTAAACCAGCTAAATTTTGCGGTAAACCGCAAAGCTAAATTAAATTCGCTAAACAGCTTGCGAAGCAAATTTAGCTCCGATAGGAATTTAGCGTGACAAAGTCACATTTAGCTCGCTGAAAGCGAATTTAGCTGTTTAGCCACTAACCACTAACCACTGACCACTAGCCACTGACCACTGACCACCGACCACTGACCACTGACCACTGACCACTAACCACTGACCACTAACCACTAACCACTAACCACTAACCACTGACCACTGACCACTGACCACTCTAAAGTATAATACAAATCAGCCCATTGCACCCGTCGTTGATGATCTTCTCCATCGTCTCCCCTATCTTCATGCGCGCCTTATCGGGCATCCGGTACAGCTTATTGTGCAAGCCTTCGTTGACAAGGTCGCTGACCGACTTGCCGAAGATATCGGACTCCCAGATCTTGGCGGGGCTTTCCTCAAACTCTTTGAGCAGGTAATTCACCAGCTCCTCGCTCTGCTGCTCCGAGCCGACGATGGGCGTGACCTCCGCGGTGGTGTAGATGCGCATCATATGCACCGACGGCGCGGACGCTTTCAGACGGATGCCGTATTTACCGCTCTGGCGCACGATCTCCGGCTCCTCGAGCTTCAACTCCTCCATGGTCGGCATGACGATCCCGTAGCCCTTTTCCAGTACGTCGTCATAGGCGGCTTCGATGCGGTCAAAGCGGCTCTTGGACGCGGCAAGCGCACAGATGGAATCCATCAGCTCCCGCTCGGAGCCGATCTCGATGCCGCACTTCTCCGACAGGATCCGATAAAACAGACCGTCCTCGACCGCGAGGGTGATATCCGCCCTGCCCGCGCCGAGATCCATTGACCTGAGGCTGACGGCGCTGATGTTCTCCGCGTCGGACAGGTCGCCGACCGCGTCCTGCACCTCGCGAATCCGTCCGATTTGGGACGCGCGCTCACGGATCGCGTCGAACACCGATCGTCTGAGCCAGTTATCCGGTTCCAGTCCGCGCACCCAGCCGGGGATCTCCACGCGGATCTCGCGGATCGGGAATTCGAAAAGCACCGAGGCAAGGATCCCCTTGACGGTGTTTTCGTCCAGCTGCGCACAGTCGACGGGGATGACGGGCGCCGCGTACTTCTGCGACAGCGATGACGCCAGCGCGGATGAAGAAGCCGCTTCGGGCGCGGTGGTATTCAGCAGGATGACATACGGCTTGCCGGTCGCCTGCAACTCATCCGCTACGCGCTCTTCGGCGCGCACATACTCCTCGCGGTCGATATCGCCGATAGAGCCGTCGGTCGTGACCATGACCCCGACGGTGGAATGCTCCTTGATGACCTTGGCGGTGCCCAGCTCCGCCGCCTGACGGAAGGGCATCTCTTCCTCACTCCACGGGGTTTTGACCATGCGCTCCGCGTCGTCCTCGATATAGCCGACCGCCGCGTCTACGATATAGCCCACGCAGTCGATCATTCTTACGCTCAGCCGCGCGTTGCCGTCGAGGGTGATCGGCACGGCGTTCTCCGGCACGAACTTCGGCTCGGTGGTCATGATGGTGCGTCCTGCCGCGCTCTGCGGCAGCTCGTCGTTGGCGCGCTCTCTGAGATGTTCATCGTCGATATGCGGGATGACCAGCGTATCCATGAATCGCTTGATAAAGGTGGATTTGCCGGTACGGACAGGCCCCACCACGCCGATATAGATATTGCCGCCGGTGCGGCACTCGATATCCTTATAGATGCTTCGCTCTTCCATAACTCCTCCAATATATTTCAATGACCGCAGATGGTACTCACGCCGTCGGGATCAGCAGCATGATATCCCCGTGAAGCACGTCGTCCTCGAGGGCGTTCTCCGCCATGATATCCTCGGGACGCGAGCAGAATCGCTTGGAGATATCCCAGACCTGTTCTCCCGCGTCGGCATAATACAGGATCAGCGCGCTGTCCTGCTCCCTGATCGGAGCGTCGTCGTCGGCAGTCACCGCCGTCACCGCCGTGCGGCTGACCTTGCTGCATACGGTAATGCGATAGCCGATCTCTACTCTCAGCTCAATGGTTCGTTCATCAAGGATCCGGTAGCTCAGGCTTTCGGCACAGGCGGTCGCGCTCTCAACGCTGTCACAGTCATCCACGGAGGGATTGTAGTCAAAGTCCGCGTCGCGGGTAACGGTTTTCAGCTCGCCGTCGGCATTCTCATACAGCACGACGATCTGCGCCTTGGCGGATAAGAGCGGCGCGCCTCCCGAAACAGCCGCGCTGACCCTGAGCTGTTCGCACCGCACATGGATGACGCGGGCGATGGTATCGCCGTCAAGCGTCAGGCTCTCCGTCGCGATATCGGTGAATTTCAGACATTGTCTGCGGGAGCAGAAGGTCAGCGGACTCAATCTCGGCTGTGCCGCCGTCGCCGTAGAAAACGCATCCGTCATCAGGGTGATCTCCTCCTGCCGCCAGCACAGCGCGTTAAAGCACAGCTTTGTTTCGATTCCGACCACCGACGCGCCGCCCAGCGCGTCGTCACTGACGCTGATATCGCAGGACAGTACATCCAGTCTGCCGTCGATCAGGTCGCCGTCCTCCACCCCCTCGCAGTCGGTGATATGCGAGAGCGGAAACGCGTAGGTCATGCACTGCACATCGTCGCTTTCGTCCGACAGGTACATCAGCTCGAGCCGTCCCTCGGCAGTCAGCATGATCTTGTTGCGGATCGCCTTCAGCTCGGTGATACGCGCGGTCAGCCGACAGCTGATCACGGAGGATACGGCGGGCTTGCCGTTCATCGGGGCGTCCTCCTGCAGGCTGAAAATATCACAGCATAGTCCGCTGAGAGCGGAGATCGCCGCCTTTTCCGACCTGACCTGCAAATCGTCGCCGTCATAAGAGAAGTATTCCAGCGGCTTTTCCGCCGCGACCCGCGCATACAGCGAAAACGCGCCGTGCAGACTGAGCTTGCGCGGACTGAGCGCCCGACAGTTGATGTACTCGGGCTTTGCGTCGACGTAGACGGCGCATCTCTCGGGGCTGTCCTTCAGGGAAAAGCTGTGCGAGAACGGCACGGTATGCTCATAGGAGCGCAGTCGCCCCTTGCCGCCGTCGAGGTAGGTCACGCGGATGCAGGCGCTGCCCTCGATGTTGAGGCTGTCGCCCGAGACATTCGCCATGTACACCTTGGGGATCAGGGTGCATTTGAGGATCCGCTCGATATCGGGACAGTAGTCCGGCAGGGTGAGATCGACGTCCACCGGCTCCTCGGCGACCGTGTCGATCAGCCATCCCGCCGCAGCCGCCGATTGTTTCGTAAGATTGTATTCCATCCTTTTCGCTCCTTTCGCTGTTGATGATAACAGCGTATATAATGCTACTCAAAATGTATGAAGGCGCGGGATGGATTATGCCTAAAGCCTTGTGAGGAATAAAAAAACAAGGTACTGACTTTTCATCAGTACCCTGTGTGTTCAGAATGGGTGATGGATAATGGATAATGGATAACGGATAATGGATACAGGTTACCGGATACCGGATAACGGTTAGCGGTCTAGAATCACATTAACCTGTATCCCGTAACTCGTAACCGGTAACTCCTAACTCCTCACTCCTAACTCCTAACTGTTATTTATCCTTATTATGCTTATTCGATCTCAGGATCACCACAACGCCGATCAGTGTGATCACGACCGCGCCGATCGCGAGATAGCCGGACACCTGACCGAAGGTGCGTTCTTTCACCAAAAGCGACACGCCCATCATGACGATGCAGGCGACCAGCAGCACCATGAGCACGATCAGAAATATGAAGTTTTTCTTATCCATCATATCCTCCTTCAGTCAAAGCGTCGCTGATGCGGACAAAATCGGTAAGCGTGAGTTTTTCCGCCCTTGCGGTGGGAGCGACCCCCGCTGTCTCCAGTATACCACTCAATTCGCCCTTGTCAAGCGACATCGACGATGAGATCGAATTCAGCACGGTCTTTCTGCGCTGGGCAAACGCCGCCTTGATCACGCGGAACATCATCCGCTCGTCACGCGGCTTGATCTCCGGCTCGCGCAGGGTCAATTGTATCACCGCGGAATCCACCTTCGGCGCGGGCATAAACGAACCCGCCGAAACATGGAACAAGAGCTGTGGATCGGCATAGTACCGTACCGCTGCGGTGATCGCAGAGCTGTCGCGCGATCCCTCTGCAGCGCACAGCCGCACAGCCGCTTCTTTTTGCACCATCACGGTGATCGTCTCGATCGGCAGCCGCTCCTCGAGCAGCTTCATCAGGATCGGAGAGGTGATATAGTAAGGCAGGTTGGCGCATACGACGACGCGCATACCGGGGAACTCTTCGGCGATCAGCCTCTTCAGATCCAGCTCCATGACATCGGCGTTGACGACCTTCAGGTTATCATACTCGCCGAGCGTTTCATCCAGCACGGGGATCAGCCGCTTGTCCAGCTCGACAGCGACGACCTTACGGGCACGCTGCAGCAGCTCGTTGGTCAGAACGCCGATCCCGGGGCCGATCTCCAGCACGCCGGTATTGTCGTCCGTCACAGCCGCCTGCGCCATGCGCGGACACACCGACGGATTGATCAGGAAATTCTGCCCCAGCGCCTTGGAAAAGGTGAAGCCGTGGCGCGAGAGGATCTCCCGCACCGTACTTATATTTGTAAGTCTTTCCATGGCAGGGTGCGAAGTCCTTTCGGATATTTATTCTTTAATCTGCCGTTCGACGCCTTGCCGAGCCCCAGAGTGATGCCGTTGACGGTCACGACCGCCCAGCCCTTGATCCACGCGTCGATCTCCAGCTCCTCGCCGCTGATATAACGCGACGCCAGCTCGTCGGTCGCATGAAGGATCAGCCGACGCTTGAACTGGTCGGGCGTCAGCGCAGTCGCCAGATTATGATGCGGCTCGATCCTGCCCTTCTTAAAGTCGCCCAGCTTCATGCCGGCGCGCAGGATGTTCATGCCATCCATGTCCGGCAGCAGCTCCGGATCCGGCAGATTGAGGATACGGTCGTCGATGACGCAGTAATTGCGGAAGCTCGGATTGCGCAGGATATCCGCCACAAAGGCGTCGATCTGCTGACGCTCCTCTTTCGCAGGCTCGCGATAGACATAGGAGCCGCCCTGATAGGGCTTGCCGCCGCGCTTTTTGAACTTGGCGACAAAATGACCCTCGCCTCCGTGGTAAGGGAAGATCCTGCGGCAGAGCTCCATCCCCTCGCCGAAGCGGGAAGCCTCGCCGAAGCGACAGCCGGTGTCGATCATTTCAAAATCGGGATGGTTCTTCAAAAAATGCTCCACGACGCCCTCGTTCTCATCGCGTGAGAAGGTGCAGGTGGAATATACCAGCTCTCCGTCGGGCGCGACAGCCGCGGCGGATGCGTCCATGATCTCCTTCTGACGCGCGGCGCACGCCTGAGAATGCTCCGGCGACCATTCAAAGATGGCGTCCTTGTCCTTGCGGAACATCCCCTCGCCCGAGCAGGGCGCGTCGACCAGCACCTTGTCAAAAAAGCCCGCCAGCATCGAAGAAAGCCTGTCCGCAGTCATATTGGAAACGACCGCGTTTTTGACGCCCATGCGCTCGATGTTGGTCAGCAGGGTATGCGCGCGGGGACGCACGACCTCGTTCGCCCACAGCAGACCCGTACCGCTGAGCTTTGCGGCGATCTGGGTGCTCTTGCCGCCGGGAGCGGCGCACATATCCAGCACCTTGTCGCCGGGACGGACATTAAGCGCAGTCACCGCAGAGGTCGCCGAGGGCTCCTGCACATAGAACGCGCCCGCATGATGCAGCGGATGCTTGCCGAGCTTTTCGGCGCTGACATAGTAGCCGTCCTCGGCAAAGGGCGTCTGCTCGCCCGCAAAGGGCAGCAGCGGCAGCAGCTCCTCCGCCGTCATCTTGAGGGTATTGACGCGGATACCGCGGTAGGGCTCCTTGTCAACGGTCTCGATATAGCGATCGAAGTCGTCGCCGAGCAGCGCCTTCATTCTCTCAAAAAACGCGTTCATCATCATAATTCACTCCCAACGGGTCATAATAACAGTATCTCACAAAAGGAGGTAATCACATGAGCAAGAGCAAGAAACAAAACCGGTCGCAGAACGATTCTCAGAAGCAGACGAAGAACAGTCAAAGCACCGCGCAGAACTGCCCTGAGAACGATTCAAAACATCAAAACAGCGATCAAAAAAACAACGATTGTAAGTAAGAGCGGCTGAGCCGCTCTACATATGCGCATATGTGCGCCTTCGGCGCAGTGAACAGTGGTCAGTGGTCAGTGGCTAGTGGTTAGTGGTTAGTGATTAGTGATTAGTGGCTAGTGGTTAGATAATCGGTTGAGATTGCCACAGCCCTTCGGGCTTCGCAATGACAATTTATAACTCCTCACTCCTAACTCCTAACTCCTCACTCTCATTCCTAATTCCTCATTCCTAATTCCTAATTATATAAAGCTATTCACTAATGCCGGCTTTCTGCCGCATCAGTATCCCAACTCTTCGCCGACGAGGATGACCTTGATCCTGTCCCTCTGGCGCTGTCTGGCAGAGATGACATAGTTGCAGCATATGCGGCCGTCCATGCGGCAGCCGTCGCACATATACGATGCGTCGCGTCCGACGGACAGACACTCGCCCGCCTTGGCGCAGTAGGTCTCACAGCCGAGACGCTTGGTGTTCTGGGGAGAGGCGAACGCCTTAACGCGGTAGGTCGCCTCGTCAAGATCCTTGACGATCTTGTTCCAGCCGCAGATCAGGATGACCTGCTTGGGGCCGTAGAGATAAGCGGAAACACGGTTGGAGTTGCCGTCCACGTTATAGAGCAGTCCGCTTTCGGTCACGGCGTTGGCGCTGCCGAAATAGGTATCGGCAAAGTACGCCTCGCGATAGACCTTCTCGATCTCCTCGGGCGTCTGCGCCTTGGAGCGGTCGATATAGTTGTATGTACCGCTGTTGAGCAGATCGATCACGCCGCACTGCTTAAGGGTCTCGGAGCCGCCGTGGGTGACGGTCTCGCCGGGCTTGATCAGGCGCTTGATCAGCGGAATGACCTCCGCCGCTGTCTCGGCATAGTATGCCGCCATATTATTACTCTGAAGCTTTTGCATCGTCCTGTTGATGATTCGCATATCTTTGGTTTCCATAATAGCACTTCCCATTTCTGATTTATCCTGAATTTCGGCGCAAAAGACCGTGTGCCGCACACATGATCTCCGCTTGCGCCTAGCCATCCGATAGCAAAACCGCGTTCGGATTTATTATCGGATGGCTACAGATAGAAGTATTATAGCACACAGCCCGCTTATTATGCAAGATAAATCTGCGATTTTCCCCTATAAATCGACAAAAGGCACGCCGAGGAACTGCGCGATGCTTTGGGCGAGATTTCTGCCGATCGCGCCGATGTTCTCCTGTATCCATTCCGCGTCGGCTATATTGTCGTGATAAGCGGTCTCGATCAGCACGGCGGGAGCTTTTGTCTTTCGCAGCTCTGCGAGATTGGCGGAGGCGACGGTTCTGACCCGATCGGGCAGCGGATAGATATCGCGGTAGTTTTCGGCGATGAGCTCAGCGGCGCGCTTTCCCTTGGCGCTTGACGGATAATAGTAGACGTCCGTACCGCGCACCTTACCGCTGTTCTGCGAGCCTGCGGCGTTGGAGTGGATCGCGAGGTGCAGATCATAATTCCCCGCGTTGGACTGCGCGATCGCCTGCGACAAAGTCTGCGTCGGCGTATTGCGCGAGAAGCCGATCCCCGAGGCGGTCAGATAGGGCTCTATCGCGTCTGCGACGAGGTTCATAAAGTATTCCTCATTCCCTCCGTTGACATAGGGATTCCACTCCTGTAAGGACGGACTTAAAAAGACTGACGGCATAAAAATCACTCCCGAAAAATGCTGTTGAAATATATGCAAAAAATTCACAGTTTATTCCTTTAGCGAAATTTAACAGCAGCGTTCTATGCTATGATTCAGTTAACCACATAGCAGACAATATTTTATTATTTTGAAGGAGGATTTTATTATGAAAAAATGGGTTTGTCCTGTATGCGGATATGTACATGAGGGTCCCGAGCCCCCCGAGAAGTGCCCCGTATGTAAGGTACCGGGTTCCAAGTTCAACGAGGTCACCGAGGACGCCGGTTTTGCCGTAGAGCACGTTCTGGGCGTAGCTGCCGACGCTCCCGAGGATATCAAGGCTGATCTGCGTTCTAACTTTGAGGGCGAGTGCAGCGAGGTCGGTATGTATCTTGCGATGGCGCGCGTTGCCGACAGAGAGGGTTATCCCGAGATCTCCGCGGCGTTCACCAAGTATGCGTTCGAAGAGGCTGAGCACGCGGCGAAGTTCGCCGAGCTGCTGGGCGAGGTTCTCACCGACAGCACCAAGAAGAATCTGGAGCTCCGCGTAGAGGCTGAGACCGGCGCTTGCGCAGGCAAGCAGGATCTCGCAAAGCGCGCAAAGGCGCTCGACCTCGACGCGATCCATGACACCGTTCACGAGATGGCGAGAGACGAGGCAAGACACGGCGCAGGCTTCAAGGGCTTACTCAAGAGATACTTCGGCTAGGCACTCGTGCCTTTTTATCCGCCTTTTGCCATGCAGATCTAAACTGCGCTTCATCTACTGCGGGTCAAAAGAAAAACTGTAAACGTATTTTAACGGGGTTGGGAGTTTTCCCGACCCCGTTTGACATTTAAGGAGGAAGCATGAAAGAGTATATGGTAGAGAAGGTCGCGGGAATGAGCTTGGACACAAAGGCGACCGAAATCATGAACAAGTAAGCCGCGCAGGGCTGGCGGGTTCTGAGGACAGAGATCCTCGGCTCACATCTGCTGATCATCTTTGAGCGCGACAAATAAACCGATAACACCTCAAAGTGTCATCCTGAGCAAAGCGAAGGATCCTACAGTGCAATTTATCCAATTATGTTACACCTATCATGTGTAATCTGACGGAAAATCGAGCACTTTCAGATTCTTCGGCGACGCCTCAGAATGACATTTTTATTTTGCGTCAGCTCCTTTTCTTTTGCCGATCGGTATGTTATAATAAGGAAAAACGTAACGGAGGTACGCGTATGGCGCCGAACGAAATCATCAATACCGATCAATGCAAGGCGGCGATCACAGAGGCTGTCGAAGGAGCAAAAAAGATGATCTCCATCGACAAAATGAAAGAGAGCTTGATAAAGCTGCGGCGTGACTTTGAGCTCAATGATCTTCGTCTGCTGGCGGAGTGCGTCTATACCGCAAAATTCCTCACGGAGGGACAGGCTAAGCGGCTGGTCGACGCGGTATGCGAATCGGTCGAAAAGGAACAGGCGAAAACGCTCCGATACGACCCGCTGCTCACCGACCGCGTCAAGACGGATAACCACAGCTTGATCCTCAAAATCGCCGCTGTCGGCGAGGCGATGTGCCGGGAGCTTGACGGTCAGCGCCACCTCCCCGAAAAAATCAGCTTTCATTACCTGAAGCCCGTCATCAACGAACAGACGCAGCAGGTTGAACTGAGCAAGGGCGACCGCCTTGTCGTCAGTCCCTACCGACTGATGATCAACAGCGGAAAGTATTATCTGCTGGCGTTTGACGACGAGAGCCGCCAGATGCGGACATATCGCGTTGACCGCATGGACAGCATCGAGCGCACGGGTCACGCGAGAGAAGGCGAAGAGATCTTCCGCAAGATCGATTTAGAAAAGTACGCGAGCCGCGTCTTTTCGACCGGCGGCGACTGCACGGAGCCGGTCAAGCTGCAATTCCCCGACCGCCTTTTGGAGGCGGCGATCGAGCGCT
>CACZAW010000018.1 GCA_902779225.1 uncultured Ruminococcus sp.
TTGATGTTTTCAGAACTGATAATATATACCGTATTTTCGAAAATGCAAGGATTTTGACGAAAAAAAATCTTTTTTTCCGCTTCCGGGCATGCCGAAAGCTGCCTGGTGAAACCGGAATCACCGGGAAAAGTTTTTTATAAAATTCCGGTTTCAGCTTGAAAAAAACCCGGCAGATGTTATCTTAATGCAGTTTTCACTAACAAAGGAAGGTTACCTGAATGAAAAAGTACAAAGCGGCGATTCTGAATAAATCGGATCTGCCTTGTCTGATCGAAACAGAAGCGATCCGTGAACGTTTTGATACCGTGATACCGATATCGGCGAAGCGCAGCGAGGGGATCGAAGCTTTGATCGCAGCGATCAAACGTCTATGTGCTGTTGTGGATTTTGATTCGGCGCAAACGCTTGTCTATAACGAACGCCAGCGCAATCTTGTTAAGAAAGCATTGGACAGCACCGGCGAGGCGCTGACAGCCTTACAGATCGGTATGACCTTTGACGCGGTGACGGTGTCGATCGAAGAAGCAGTATCCTACCTGTGTGAGCTGACCGGAGAACGCGTCACCGACGAGGTTGTCGACAGGGTGTTCCACAACTTCTGCGTAGGGAAGTAAGGAAGATTTTTCAACCTCACATCTATCAAAAGGAATGAAGAAAAATGTCAACCTATTTTGCGGGAGCCTATGACGTAGCCGTGATCGGCGCAGGACACGCCGGTATCGAAGCGGCGCTTGCCGCGGCGCGTCTGGGATGTAAAACCGCGATATTTACCATTAATATGGACGCTGTCGGAAACTGCCCCTGCAATCCGTCGATCGGCGGAACCGCCAAGGGTCATCTGGTGCGCGAGATCGACGCACTCGGCGGAGAGATGGGTCGTGCCGCCGACGCCTGCACGCTGCAGTCCCGAATGCTGAACCGCGGCAAAGGCCCTGCGGTGCATTCGCTGCGTGCGCAGATCGACCGCCGCCGCTATTCGGCGTATATGAAGCATGTGCTTGAATTGCAGGATAACCTTGATCTGCGTCAGGCGGAGATCACCGATATCGCGCGTGCCGATAACGGCGCATGGCTGCTGACCACCCGGATGCTCGGCGTCTTTGAATCGAAGACCGTGATCATCGCGACGGGAACCTATCTCGGCGGCCGTATCTTTGTCGGAGAGGTCAGCTATGAGAGCGGGCCCGACGGAACCTTTCCGGCGGCGTTCCTCGGCGACAGCCTGAGAAAGCTCGGCGTCAAGACCCGCCGCTTCAAAACCGGAACGCCCGCGCGCGTCAAACGCGCCTCCATCGACTTTTCCGAGTTGGAGGTACAGGCGGGCGACGAGCCGACCACGCCGTTCTCGTATGATACGCTGACGCCAGTGGAGAACAAGGTCGTCTGTCATGTATCATGGACGAATGAAGATACAAAGAAGATCATCCTCGATAACATCCATCGCAGCCCGCTCTACGGCGGCAAGATTGAGGGAGTGGGGCCTCGTTACTGCCCCAGCCTGGAAGATAAGATCGTGCGCTTTGCGGACAAAAAGAGACATCAACTTTTTATCGAGCCGTGCGGAGAGGATACCGAGGAGATGTATCTGCAGGGGATGTCATCGTCGCTGCCCGAAGAGGTACAGCTGCAATTCTATCACACCATCAAAGGCTTGGAAAATGCGGTCGTCATGCGTCCGGCTTACGCCATCGAGTATGACTGTATCGATCCGCAGTCGATGTTCGCCACCTTAGAATTTAAGGGTTTTTCCGGCTTATACGGCGCGGGTCAGTTCAACGGATCCTCAGGATATGAGGAGGCGGCGGCGCAGGGCTTGATCGCCGGTATCAACGCGGCGTTGAAGGTACAGGGAAAAGAACCTTTTATATTGGATCGCGCATCGTCCTATATCGGCACGCTGATCGACGATCTGGTCACCAAGGGCGCAAATGAACCGTATCGCATGATGACCTCGCGCAGCGAATATCGTTTGATATTACGGCAGGATAACGCCGACGAACGATTGACGCCGTTAGGATATCAACTCGGCTTGATCGGAGAAGACCGCTGGCAGCGATATCTGCAAAAGCAGGAGCTGATCCGTCAGGAGCATGAGCGCGTCAAGCGTACCGTGATCCCGCCGTCTCAAAAGCTCAGCGATATCCTTGTTTCACGTGAAACATCCGACGTCAAAACAGGGATCCGACTGATCGATCTGTTGAAACGACCCGAGTTGAGCTATGACGCGTTAACAGCGGTAGACGTTACGCGACCCGAGCTGCCTGCTGCGGTATTTGAGCAGGTGGAGATCGCGATCAAATACGAAGGCTATATCAAAAAACAGCTCAGTGCGGTCGAAAGTATGCGCAAGCTCGAAAACAAGCTCCTGCCGGATGATATTGATTATAAAACCATTACGGGACTGCGACTGGAGGCACAGGAAAAGCTGAACGCGGTCCGTCCGCTGAATATCGGTCAGGCGAGCCGTATCAGCGGCGTGTCGCCCGCCGACGTCAACGTCCTGATGATCTATATGGTAAAGCAAGCGCACAGGAGGGCAGAGGATGAGTGAGTTCAAAAGCATATTTCCGGAAGTCCTTGCGCAGTTTGATTTTACGCTCGACCAAAAGGCAATCGACCGCTTTTGCAGTTATTATGATTTGCTGATCGAGTGGAATGAAAAGATCAACCTGACCGCGCTGACCGAACCGCGCGATGTGGCGCTCAAGCATTTTGTCGACAGCCTGATGCTCCTGCGGTATGCACACATCGGGTTGGGAGCCTCTGTCATCGACGTCGGTACGGGTGCGGGTTTTCCCGGATTGGCGTTGAAGATCGCCCGGCCGGATATCCGGCTGACGCTGCTTGACAGCCTGCAAAAGCGACTGATCTTTTTGGACGAGGTCAGCGAAACATTGGCGCTGGACGACGTTGTGACCGTCCACAGCCGCGCCGAGGACGGCGCGCGGACGATCCTGTTTCGGGATCGGTATGATGTCGCCACTGCGCGCGCGGTTGCGCCGCTGAATGTTCTGTGCGAGTATTGTATGCCGTATGTCGCCCCGGGCGGGTCATTTCTGGCTATGAAAGGAAAAACCGCTCAGGAAGAGCTGCAGGAGGCGGAAAATGCGATCCGCGAGCTTGGCGGCAGGGTAGGGGAAAAGCATTTCTTTACCTTAGGCGACGCCGGTGAGCGCGGGATCATCAAGATCGACAAGATCGCCCCGACCCCTGCGCAATATCCGCGCAAGAGCAAAGCGATCAAAAAGAAGCCGTTATAATAAGGTACGGTCTGAATGTTTCACGTGAAACATTTGTCAGATAGTCACGGATATAGGGAGGACGAAAGTCCTCCTTTTTCTTTTAATCTCGACAAAAGGTTCTCAAAACATCGCGCAGGGTTCGACAGAAAAGTTGTCCGTCATCGGCTATACTGTTAAGTGCAGGGACAAGCCGAGGAGGTCTTGCCCATACAGTCGGGGGTGAGGACGATGAACATGATCCGCAGCGATAACAAGGTACTGATGGTATCGACGATCCAGATCCGCCCGAACAAAACCCAACCGCGCCGCAATTTTGACGAGGATGAAATGAAAAGCCTGTCGCGCTCGATCGTCGAAAACGGGATCCTGCAGCCGCTGGTGGTTCGCAGGATTAACAGCACCGAGTTTGAATTGATCGCAGGCGAGAGAAGGCTCAGAGCGGCGATCATGGCGGGACTGAACAAAGTTCCCTGTGTGATACATAAATGTACCGATAAAGAAAGCGCGCTGCTTGCGCTGATCGAGAATCTACAACGCTCCGATCTGAATATGTTCGAAGAAGGCCGCGGGATCGCGCGCCTGATCCGCAAGTACGGACTGACGCAGGAGCAGGCGGCGATCAAGCTCGGCAAAAAGCAAAGCACCGTCGCCAACAAACTGAGATTACTGCGGCTGACATTTGAAGAGCAGGAGTGGATCCTGACGGCAAACCTCAGCGAACGCCATGCGCGCGCCCTGCTGAGGATCAGCGACGAAGGTCTCAGGCGCGAGGTGCTCAGCAGGATCATTACCGAAAACCTCAGCGTCGGCGCGAGTGAAGCGCTGGTGACCGACGTCCTGATGAAAAAGAAGCCGGAACAGCCGCCGAAAAAGGGTGAAAGAAAGGTCGTCGTCAAGGACGTCAGGATCTTTGTCAACACCATCAACAAGGCGGTCGATACGATGCGCCTGTCGGGGATCAACGCGATCTCACGCCGCTCGGAGACCGATGACTATATCGAATATACCGTGAAGATCCCCAAGGCGGCAGAAATCGCCTAGATTCGGATTCGTCAAAACCTGTTTACTTCTCTTATCAAAATTGTCATTGCGAAGCCCTTTAGGGCTGTGGCAATCTCAACCGAGTTAAAACAGCTTTCCCCCGGACGCGAAATACTGATGTTCCATTAAACGCAATAAAAGTTATAGTGTTTTAATGAATATCAGTATCAACGTCCGAACTCATACCCATTTCCTTATCTGAACCCCTTGCCGACAGCCGTGCGCATTTGCGTGCGGCTTGTCGGCGTTGCGGCAAAAAAGGATAGTCTGCAAAATTAAAAATGTCATTCTGAGGCGGCGCCGAAGAATCTGAAAGTGCTGACCTTTCCGTGATATCACATCTATAAGATGTAATTATTTGGAAAAAGCGCACTGTAAGATCCTTCGCTTTGCTCAGGATGACACAAGTTAGGGGCTATCGCACTTCATAATGCGACAGCCCCATATCGGATCATGATTTGATTGGTTGATTGATCAGTTTGTTTTCTCTGAAATCTGCAAGCCAGCGTTGGATCGCGGTCGCATCAAGGATGCTCAACCCACCCTCTGTGACACAGGCGGCTTCTTTGTCGATCTCAGCATCGGTCGAAAGATCTGCAAGATATCGCTGGATGCAGGTCGCGTCGAGAATCGAAACAACGCCGTCCATATCCGCGTCGCCGTAGATACGCACGCCGGGAATCCTTGTTCCTTTGACGATGATACAGTTCACGGCGACCTCGCCGTCGGTATTGGTCTCCAGTGCGTTGCCGCCGCCGACGGTCGTCATGGATAAAGGAACGAGCCTTAAGATCAATGTATCCGCGTCAGCTACCGCTGCGGGGAGTGCGGTCCGGTCGAGATAGGCGGTCATCAGCTTGCGGTTCTCGGCGGAGAAGGTGAACGAAGCCTCGGTATCGGCAAAGGTCTCGCCGTCGATGCTGTATTGGAGTTTCCACGAGGCGGGAGCCTTATTGGAGCCTGCCATATACATCGTGAGATTGATGTTCTCATAGCCCTTGGTGGAAACGGCGAGCTGCATATAGGGCGCGTTCCACATATTCTTTTTACCGGCTCCCATAATGGGAACGATCGACTTACCTGAGGGACCGTATTCGGCGGCGCTCCATTCAAGCGCGCGCAGCTTTTCACCGTCGACAGACATGGTCAGCGTGCCGCTGCCGAACGAGGCGGCATAGCCGTCGGAGGAGCCGTACTCGGTGAGCTTATCGCCCTCGGTCTTACCGTTATCGTCAAAGAACCACTCGGCGATCAGAGAGTCGCCATAATCGTGCGGTACAAGAGGATAGGGATAGGGGATGATCGCAGGCTCCGGATCGGTCGGAGGTTCGGTGACAGGCTCGGTCGGATTGACGACCGGCGGGGCGGGCGTATAGTGCGCGATATACTGTGACGAGATCCATGCTGCGCGGGAGGTCGTCCAGTCAAGCATATAATCGACCTGACCGTCAAAGGTATGCTGATCATAGGAGGTCGCGCGGCTGTCCTGTGTCAGCCCAACGCCGGTGACCTGACCGTAATCGTTTTTGGTATAGGTCGCGCTGTATCGGCGCAGAGAGCTGTGGTCACAGATCCATCCGTAGGTGATCATATCCCATACCTTGTAGTTCATCGCAGCGGAATCGCGCAGATGAGCCGCGTATACATCTACAGAGTGCAGCTCGCCGGTATCGATCTTTTCACAGGCGAGGATGTCGATCGCGGGGAGGAAAGCCTCAAACCACACGGGATAGACGCGGTTCATGACAATTCTGTTCTTTGCGGCGACCGCGAGGAAGTTGGGCATATTGCCGTAGCCGACCTTGATGGTGGAGAACCAGCCGGAGGGCAGGGTATAGTCGTTACAGCCCATTCTTTGCAGATCGCCGTCGACGCCGCGGGCGTTGCCCAGCGAGTTGTCATAATCCCATACGGGAGAGGCAAAGAATTTATACTTGCCGGCTTTGTCGGGCTTGTATGTGAGGAAGAAGGAGGTCGCGCCGCTGTCCCAGTTTTTGCCCAGCTCGTTGATCAGATAGACCTTTGCGAGCGAGTCGACGTCGATATAATCGTCAAGATCGTCGGCGTCGGAGTTGAGCTTGTTCCACATCGCGTCGAACTTAGCGGTGATATAATTACGCACGGCGGCGATGTGGGGATCGGTCGCTTCCAGCTCGGGGGATTTCATGGTCAGGTTGATACCGCTGCCGACGGTGAAATGAAAATCATCCGCCGCAGGAGAGGCGTCGATCTCAGCGACAAACGAGAAATCGGGCTTGACCGAATCGGTATCCTTATCGAGATAATCGTCATCGGCAATATCGGGCATCAGGGTGTTTTTGCCGACGTCGATCTTCTGACACAGCTGATAGGTGCCCTGATAGGTTCCGTTGGTATACAGATCGATAAAGCGGCTGTCGGAGGCATAGGGCACGCCTACCGCGTCAGCCATATCATACAGGATACGGTTGCGCATAAGGGTTGCATCCTGGAAATTGGACACAAGAGAGTATTTTTTGCAGGGCTCCATGCCCGCGACGGACAGCGCATCCTTGAAGGTGACGTTGAAGCCTTTTTTGTCGGCGTTCCACGAGGTATTACCGCGACCTTTCATCTTTTTGACCTCGGCGTTGGTGAGCGTGCCGTTATCGTTGCCGATCACACCGGTCGCCGCGACATAATGCTCTTTGTCCTGCTGCAGATAGGAGAAGAAATCCATGCCGCCGAAATCATCGGGATTGTTGACGAACAGCGCAGCCTCGGCGTCGGAATACATAAAGATAAGGTTGCGGGAGGTTCTGCCCTGACGGAAGATATAGCTTTTGTTAGCCTCGGGCGTAAAGTCGGTGATACTGTTGGCGGGGATGCTCAGGCTGTCCAGTGTGACCGCTTCGCCGTAGGCGTTGAACAGCTCGACCGGCGTTTTAGCCTTGACGGATACCGGCAGGAACAAATAATAGTCGTCGCCGACGCGGCTCCATTTGACCCAGCCCTCCTGATCCTTGCTGCCTCTGGAGGCGTGGGCATACAGCCCGACGCCGGTCAGATTACCGACCGTCGAGCTGCCGACGGTAACGGTACCGGTGACGGAGGCTTTGCTCATGATGGCGCCGGTCAGCCAATGGGTCGCGGTCACATTTGCCTTGATACTGTATAAGCCGTTTTCGGTCGGCGTGAACGTATAGGCTTCGGAATCGGCGACCTTGACGTCGTTGATCAGGATCTCACAGGCGAAATTGACAGAGGGAACGTTGGCGTAAGTGACGGCGATATCAAAGCTGTCGCCGATCTCGCCTTTGGTTGAGGAAAGCGTGAGCTTTGCACCCGGATCAAAGGCGTAGGTGGAGATCAGGCTGCCGGTATCGGACCAGTCGGTGACGACCGCGGTATTTTTGCCGTCGGCAAGATCATTCGCCGTGATTACAACGGTCTCGTTCCACAGCTTTTCCTCGCTGCCGCGCCAAAAGCGCATGGCGGTTTTGCCCGCGTCGGCAGCGGTGACAGTGTACTTGTATACGTCCTTTTCACTGTCATAGACGACGCCCGTGACAGGATCGTACTGTGATTTGTCCGCGTCGGCAATGATAATGGATTTATTGTCATTGTCCGCGCGGGAGGCGGTGGTAAAATTGGCGTACAGGGTAACGTTTTCAGCCCAGTCAGCGGGATTCTCTACCTTGAAATAGAGAACGTCGCCCTCTTTGAAGCCCTCAGCGGCAGCGGTCGACAGAGAAAGGACCGTGGCGGCAGAGAGGATCATCAACAGTGCGAGGGAGAGCGAAAGTAGCTTTTTCATATAGATTCTCCTTATCAAAATATTACGGGATCATTGCTATGCTCTCATTGTATAATAAACGTTGAAAAATAGCTAGAAGAATAATCACCAAAAAACGCAGTGTTTTTTGACAGATATGACAATTTGCGATCCGCAAGGGAAAGGTTGCAAAAAGGGAGGTAATATATTATACTTAGTGAGAGTAAATAATCGGTGGTAGACATGATCATATATAACAGTATCGAAGAATTTGAAAAAACAGGAAAAGAAAGTCAGGTCGCGCTGGGCTTTTTTGACGGCGTGCATCTGGGACACCGCAAGGTCATCGGGGATTGTATCGCAGAAAAAGGCGACCGTCAGGCAGTGGTGCTTACCTTTGCCGAAAGTCCGGCTAAAACGCTCGGCAAAAACGACGTCAGCCTGATTGTAAGCAATCGTCGAAAAATCGAGCTGATGGAAGAGCGGGGCGCAGACGCCGTGATCTTTGCGGATTTTTTACAGCTCAGGGATATGGCGCCCGAAGCGTTTTTCACAGAGATCCTCTGCAAAAAGCTGAGAGCAAAAAAGGTCTGCTGCGGTTATAATTACCGTTTCGGAAAACACGGGTCGGGCGATATCGGGCTGCTGAAAACGCTGTGTGAAAAAGCCGGCGTTGCGATCTCGGTACGCGAACCTGTTTTCTGTGACGGCAGACCGGTATCCTCGTCGGCGATACGGGAGCTGCTGCAAGGCGGCGAGCTTGAAGCGGCAAACCGGATGCTCGCCGCATCCTTTGCGATCACCGGAGATATCGGCGAGGGAAATCATCTGGGGACCGCGATGGGCTTTCCGACCGTGAATATCCCGATCGACGAGGGGCTGACCGTACCGCGATACGGCGTGTATGCCGCGCGCGTGACCGTCGGCGGCAAAACCTATCATGCCGCGACCAATATCGGCGTCCATCCGACCGTCGGCGCAAACGATCAGCCGATCTGCGAATCCTTTTTGCTGGATTATGCGGGAGAGGATCTATACGGAGAGTACGCAAAGTGCGAGCTGATACGGTTTATCCGACCCGAAAAGAGGTTCGGATCGGAAAAAGAGCTTGCCGAGCAGGTCGGCAGGGATATCGAGACCGTCAAAACGATATTGTAAAAGAAAAGACTTAATAAAAACTAACGGGCTGTCGCTGATGCGGCAGCCCGTTTATGCTGAATCAATTATTCTTCGTCGGAGAGGTTTTCTTCGTCGATCGGTTCGGGATCGACATCCTCTGTGTTATCGTCCGGCGTATCGTCGTCAACGTCGGCGACAGCGGTCGCGTCGGGAATGGGGGAGGGAGCTTTTGAGGGGAAGGACGGCAGCTTGGCAGTTACCTTTGAGGTCGCCTTTTGCCAGATCGGCAGGAGGCGTTTTCTTTGCCAGTAGGCGAGGATCATCAGGATAAAGATGAACAGTCCCAGCAGTGAGACGACGATGCCTGCGTTAAAGCCTTCGGGCGTATATTTCAGCTCGATCCGATGCTCGCCCTTTGCGAGCTTGAACGCCAGCATGGCTTCGCCGATCGGCGTGATCTCGACCTCCTGACCGTCGACATACGCGTGCCATCCGGTCACATAGGGGATAGAGGTGTAGAACAGACCGTCGTCAGCGGCGGTGATACTGCCGGAAATCTCGGAGCCGGTGACGGTATCCGCCTGCAGTACCGAGCGGGAGAACAGGTCGTGCGCCTTTTGGAACATCGCCTCATCCAGCATCATAATCCGGCAGGTGATGGTACCGGAGGAGGAATTATTGACCTTCGCCTCCGCCTTGATCTTATCGCCCTTTTTCACATCGCCGACCATCATGATCAACGGGCGCTTGGTGCCGAAATGACCTCTGTATGCGTCGTTGACGTGGATATTGGTGTCCTCAACGCCGTATCCCTCGACATACGCGAGAGCGACGCCGTCCTGAGGAGCGATTGCGGTGAAGTTATAAGAGCCGTTGGAACTCTGCGAGTTGAAGGAGAATTTGTTATCCATTGTCTCGTTAACTTCGCCGGATTCGGAATCGGCAGAAGTGATCTCCAGCGGGATATAAAGATCCTGATCCAGTCCGGTCGCCAGATGGAAGAAGGTGTTCTGGTTCTCTACGGGATCGTTGGATGCGGGGATATCGTCGGAGGTAAAGGTCGTCTTTGCGACGCTGTTGATAAAGCCGATCGAATCATTCGCCTTATATTTGAGCAGATCCTCGTTGACCATAAAGCCCATCGGGATATAGTATTTGTTGCGCATGAGGATCGCGGGGGTGCTGCCGTTCTTTGCCGCGTCGGCGGTAAAGATCTTATCGTAGTGGACCTGATCGTCATAGTTGCCGTAATAGGGGTCGATCAGATATTTGATGTTGAGCATCATATCCGTAAACGGAGAGCTTTGCATATAGGTATAGCGGTTGGAGGCGATCCATCCGCAGATACCGAATTTTTCCATGTAATTGGTGATCGGCATATTGACCATGGAGTTGAACATGGAGACGCCGTTGACGCCGTTGACCGCATCGTCGTTGAGGGTATGATAACGGGTAAATTCGGTGCGCGGCAGATCCTTGTTGTCTTTTTCCAGCTCGTGGACATAATCGACGCATTGTGCGGTGCTGGTGGTGCCTAAGGGATAGGAGGTGGCGTCGGTCACGCCGACGGTACGAACGCCGGTGGTGGCAGAGAAGATGCCCTCAAACAACGCCAAAAGCACCAACGCCAACGAGAGGACGCTCTTGAGGATCATATGGTTCGCGTTGAGCCGTGACAGCAGCAGGATCGCAACGGCGACGATCGCGATGACAAAGACAACGGTCAGGATCGTCGGGAAAGCATCCGCTTTATCGGCGGCGCCTGCGTTTTCAACAGCCTCCGGATTCTGCTGTGCGCGCAGCAGCTTCGGGTCGATCAGCTTATATACGTTGAGCAGGAAGATCAGCGTCGCGACGGCTACGCCGATAATGCCGATGGTGATCACCAGCCGCGGCAGACGTTCACGCAGGACATACAGAAGGATAAATGCCGCCAGTATCATGCCGATCCAGCCGGAAAGATAGATCGGATCGATCTCCGCCTGGTTTTCCTCGACCGGCTTGAACAGCGAGGACAGCGTGACGTTGGCGTCCTTCATATAGATACCCGCGATATACAGGTATATGAGGAAGCCGGCGATCGCGGCGATCACGGACGACAGCTTGATATAGTCGATATACATAAACACCCTGAACGCCATATAGATCAGCAGGAACGACCACAGGAACGAGAAGCGATAGGGCAGCATATTCGGGAAGTGGAAGCCGTGCCAGATATAATCGAGCTGACGGATCACAAAGCTGACCAGGAAGAACAGCAGCAAGAATCCGCAGACCAATCGCTCGCGCCGTTTGATCTTCGCGCAGAACAGGAACAGGATCGCGAGGAAAATGGTGATGATACCGGTATAGACGTTCGGCAGACCTTCCTTAGCCGTCGGCTGGACAAAGGCGACGGAGTTGGAGATCGTCTTGGCGATACCCTCCAGCACGCCTGCAAAATCAGGCGTCGAGCCGATATTGACCGCAAATTTTTCGGGGAAGGAATTGGAGGAGGAATAGGCGTGACCCAGCGCAAAGTAAGCCGGCAGGGTCAGCGCGGCGGTCATCATGATCGCGACGATCGAACAGCCCGCCATCTTGAAAAAGTCTTTGATGAGCTTTTTGATACCGCAGAACTCGACGATGGAATAGCCGACCGCGAGCAGCAGGACTGCGGCGCAGATGAACAGACCGATATAGTAGTTGGCGAGGATCGACAGCGCCAGCGAGAGGATGTACAGCTTGAACTTGCCGTTTCTCAGCAGGGCAAAGGCTCCCGCGAGAACCAGCGGCAGCAGCGCGACGGAATCCAGCCAGATAACGTTCCAGTAGTAGCCCATGATAAAGGCGCATAGGGCATACATGATACCGAAGGCGGTGATGGAGATGTCCTTTCTGCGGAAGGTGATGCGGATGAAAATGGAATAGAACATTCCCGCAAGACCGATCTTGATGCAGGTGATATAGAAAAGAAACTCGCGCAGCTGATCGGCAGGCACCATCACGGAGAAGAAGTTGAGCGGGCTCGCCAGATAATAGGCGATCAATGCGATATAGTTGGTACCGCCGCCCGACGTCCATGACCAGAGCAGGGATTCGCCCGCCTTCAGCTTCGATTGGTAATCGACCAGAAAGGGATAATATTGATGCCACAGGTCGGTGACCAGGATCTGTTTATCGCCGTAGGGGGACACGCCCATGACCTTAAAGGCGAAAAACATCAACAGGAAGGGAATCAGGAACGCCATGAAGATATAGAGGATATAGGCGTACTTTTCAATAAAGCTCTGTTTGCGTAGCGTCGGCGGGGTATAGGACGGCTTTTTGACGGCGCCCTTGAAAAAGTCCTTGAGCTTTTCGCCCAACGGCTTTGACGCTGCAGCGGTGTTTGTGGTTACAGCTGACATAAGCAGGTTCTCCTAACACAGTTTCGGCGCACATGATCGTGTGCACATAAATATTCAATATAATATTACCATGAAAGACGGTCAAGGTAAACAGGAAATTTGCAATTTATAAAAATTTTTACAAATTCATTTACTTATGCCATATAGTTTGTTATAATAACTATATCTGGGGTCTGAAAACAGTACCCTACACAGGATAGAGGTGTGGCTATTGAAGCTGATCGATATTATCGTACCCTGTTATAATGAAGAAGAGGTCTTGCCGCTGTTTATCGAGGAGACAAACAAGGTCATCGCGACGATCCCCGATTACGATTTCAGGTATATTTTCGTCAACGACGGCTCCAAGGACAAAACCCTTGAGGTCATGCGCGAGCTGGCGCAGAAATACGACAATGCAAAATACATCTCCTTCTCCCGCAACTTCGGAAAGGAATCTGCGATGTATGCCGGGCTGGAGAATTCGACCGGGGACTATGTGATCGTGATGGACGCGGATCTGCAGCATCCGCCGGCGATGTTTCCGCAGATGATCGCCGGGGTCGAGGAAGGCTACGACTGCTGCGCGCTGTACAGAGCAAAGCAAAAGGGCGAGAGTAAATTAAGACAGCTGATCTCAAAGATGTTCTTCGGCTTTCAGAACAAGATCAGCGACGTCAAGATGCCCGACGGCGCGGTGGACTTCCGCATCATGAGCCGCCAGATGGTGGACTCGATCGTCAAGCTGTGCGAAAAGCAGCGTTTTTCAAAGGGCTTGTTCTGCTGGGTCGGCTACCGCACCAAGTGGATCGAGTATCAGAATGTCGAGCGCACCGTCGGTACCACCAAGTGGAGCTTCTGGAGTCTGTTCAAATATGCCCTCGACGGCATCACCAGCTTTTCGGTCTCGCCGCTGCGGTTTATCGCGGTGCTGGGCTTTGTCATTTTTGCGCTGGCGTTGATCTGGATCATCATCACGCTGATCCAGACGCTGATCATGGGTATCGACGTACCCGGTTATGTCACCACGCTCTGCGCGGTGCTGTTCATGGGCGGCATTATTGAGATGTCGGTCGGCGTACTGGGCGAGTATATCGGCAGGATCTATATCGAAGCCAAGGACAGACCGATCTATATCACCGCGGAGACAAATCTCGACAAGAACGAGAAATAAGGAAGAAGAAACGTATATGGAAAAAATCAAAGAACTGTTTATCAAATATAAAGAGATCATCCTGTATGTGATCTTCGGCGTTTTGACGACGCTGGTGAACTGGGTCGTCTACGCGCTGACGGAGCCGCTCTTCAAAGCGATGTTCCACGGCGACGAGGTGATGTTCAACCTGTTCGGGATGGCGATCACCTATACCACCTTTGCGATCTTCCTCGCGAACTTTATCGCATGGGTCGCAGGCGTGTTGTTCGCGTTCGTCACCAATAAGATCTGGGTCTTTGAATCCAAATCGTGGAAGCCGCGCGTCGCCCTCAAGGAATTCTGGCTGTTCGTCACCGCGAGGCTGATCACCGGCGTGCTGGAATGGTTCGGCGTGCCGCTGCTCGTGGCGATCGGCCTGAATCAGCCGCTGTTCGGTATCGACGGTTTTCTCGCGAAGATTATCGTCAGCGTCATCGTCATCATCCTCAACTATGTATTCTCCAAGCTGATCATCTTTAAAAAGAAGGACGAAAGTCCGAAAGAAGAAAACTAAAGCAAGACGCTCCCGACAGACAAACTTTGTCGGGAGCGTTTTTTAGTAAGTTTACAGGATAACAGCAGTCACGCATCAGCGGCGACGTCGGTATCCTGTTTATTTTTCTTTTTCATCAGCAGCTTGAAGGTGTTCTTTGTCGAATTCGTCCAGGTGTCCGCCTCTTTATCGGTCGTTATGCTTTCCTTGGCTTCCTTTGCCTTTTGGATCAGCTCCTGAGGCACATGGGCGTACTTCACCCCGAGATC
>CACZAW010000019.1 GCA_902779225.1 uncultured Ruminococcus sp.
GGACTACAGTCGCACACTTCGTTTTTGCTTATATTTTCGCACATTTGCCGAGCGGAAGGCAATACGGCGTTTTATTTGACGGTTACTTATTCTCTGATGGAATTATAGAATTTCAAAGTCCATCTTATCGTACAACTCGTGAGTATAATGATAGTTAGGGACGCAGGAGAATATAAAATTCTAATAGAGAATTAAACAGTTTCTTCTTTCAGTTGAAATTGGTAGAAGCTATGATGTGATGTAAGGTTAAAAAATATGATGGACTTCGGTATATATCGCCAGTTTCGCCTTTGTGTTACGACGGCCTTCGTTGGCCGCCGAACAAGGCGAATGCGGGCAAGCCCGCACCCCTTTAATTTTGATTTTGAATGAATGACAGGAGGTAGATGAGATGAAAGAGAATCGAAATTGTATTATGAAATTCAGAGCGACGAAAGAAGAAAAAGCTGTCATTATGGAGAATGTTCATCACGCCTTGCGTGAAGCGTTGGCAAACTGCTTAGTGAATGCTGATTATTATGGCAGACAAGGCATAACTGTTATCAAGACAGAGGATAGTATCATTCTGTCTAATCCGGGCAACTTTCGTATTGGTATAGATATCGCGCTTTGCGGAGGTGTTTCCGATCCACGCAATGGAACTATGCTGAAAATGTTTAACTTAATTGATATCGGAGAGCGTTCTGGCAGCGGTATTCCTAACATCATGCGCGTTTGGCATGATGAAGGGTGGGAAACCCCAACTATCGTTGAATCGACAGAACCTGATCGAACATCTTTATCGCTCGTTTTTATAAAAACAAGCGATAAAAAACAAGCGATAAACAAAAAAACAAGCGATAAACGCATTTCTGCTATCCAGATACAGATGATTATAGATTATCTTATGGATGTTCCGGTTGCAAGGACGTCTCAAATCGCTGATTTGCTGCAAGTGAGCCCCGCAAGGGCGAGGGCCCTTTTGAATAAACTGGTGAAGGATAATGTTATAATCGCCGATGGCGCTAAACGTAACAGAGTATATAGATTGAAATCATAATAGGTATTATATTCAATTAGGGGTTACTATGAATAGGTCCGCTACCATTAATGGGATAAGATATGAATATGTGAATAAGATAAAGGATATCAACAGCAGTAATACAGTCGTGCTTTGCAGAGATGAGCACGGCTGTTTCTGCTATTGTGATGCTGATACATGGATAGCATCTGTTCAAGGTGAATCGGAGAGTTCGCAAGTTGAGCAGAAGTCGGAAGGCAACGGAACAAGCGATGAAAGAGCCATCACGTTCAATAAGTACGCTTCTCCTAAGGATAAGATAGCTTTATTCCGTTATCTGTTTGTAGGAAGAGAAGACGTCTATTCTAAGAGGTATTAGAGCAAGAATACCGGCAAAAGCGGTTATGTGCCGGCTTGCGGCAATGAGTGGGTACAAGGCGTGTGCGACAAGAAGCAATACAAATGCGTCGAGTGCCCGAACAGGAGCTTTCTGCCGCTGACGGATGATGTGCTTTATATGGATTTGAGGAACATAATGAATTTAGTTTTTTTACCTGACCGTAAGTATCTGACGTTTGTCAAGGCAGAAAAAACTTTATTATTTCTTTCTGGAATTTGATAGACTTATCGGTATCCTTGTGGTATTGTCTTGTGTTAATACAGGCAAAGGAGACGGATAAAGCCTATGAAAGACCAGGCGCCGACACTTCGAAGCGCTATGAGGGAATGGCTGGAAGTGTTCAAATACCCAGCACTTCAAAGGTCTTCCTACGACAGGATCGAAGCGACGGCAAGAGCGCAGATATACCCTTGCATCGGGATGAATCAGATCGACAAAATAACCGTAGAGGACCTGCAGAACACGCTCTCCGCGGTAATGGAAAAAGGATTGTCTTACTCAACGGCGAGGAAGACATACCTACTCTTATCCGAATTCTTCCGATACCTTGAACGCAGTGAAATACTTGAAGATAACCCCATGAGATTCATAGAACCGATAAAGAAATCGGTTTATCTCAGCGCACAGGGCAAGGAACTGCAGCCGCTCAATGAGACCGTCACGGTGTTTACCGAAGAAGAGATCGAGCAGTTAAGGAAAGAGGCTTTCTTCTGCTATGCGAACGGTAAACAGAAGCATCAGCAGCCGGGAGCATACTTCCTGATGCTCAACACAGGCCTGAGAAGAGGCGAACTGTGCGGTCTGCTCAACAGCGATATAGATTTGAACGAAAGGATGCTCCATGTCAGACGAGCAGTAAAGGAATATAAGAGAAGAAAGGGAAATGAGATAATAAGCGGTGAAGATAAGTGTGTCGGGTTACCGAAAACCGCGACAAGCGTCAGGGATATCCCGCTGAACAACACAGCAATAGATATGATAGACAGGCTTAGGAAAGAGCGCTGGTTCGGGATAGACCATCCGTTGGTCCCGGATAGTAACGGCGACTTTACTAAGCCTGTTTACTTGCACAGAAGATTTCAGAGACTGCAGAAGTCAGCAGGACTCGCTGAGATCAAAGGTCTCCACGCTCTCAGGCACACCTTTGCCACCAGACTGATCAATGGTATCGTAATGCCCGACGGGACACGAAAATGCCTGTCGGTAAAGGAAGTCGCCGATCTTCTCGGCCATACAACGACCGAGATAACAGAGCTGTACTATGTAAGGAAGGATGAGCTCGGAATCATGGGCTTAACGGATAAATTCAATCTATAGACGAAAGAAGGAGAATAGTGGAAGACGATGTTCGCAGGAATAGCTTCACTACGATTAGGGATGGACTGAGTGAATGGCTCAGAACGGTCAAGTATCTGAATGTTCAAAGGATAACCTATGATCAATATGAACGCACAGCAAACAGATACATTAACCTGATCATCGGAGATATTCCGATACAAGAAGTAACCGCAGTTAACATCAAAAGGCTGTTGAATAGGATGAATGAAAAGGGACTTGCCTTTGCAACAACGGAAAAGGTACGCTTGATCCTTAATGAATATTTCAGATATCTGGTGTTGAAAGGAGACATCAAAAAGAGCCCTTTTGAAATGCTGCAGCCTGTCAAACGATCCGCTTATGAGAGCAGTCAGGGCAGAGAAGTCCAAGCCCGGACAGACCGTGTGATCGTATTCACACCTGAGGAAATCGAGATGATGAGAGACACCTATTATAAGCACAAGGACGATAAGCGCAGTGTATACAGGCAGTCGGCGGTGTATTTCCTGATGCTGAACACGGGCCTCAGAAGAGGAGAGATGTGTGGATTACTGAACAGCGATATCGATATGAGAAACAGGGTTCTCAGGGTGCGCAGATCGGTAAAGTATATCAAGAAAAGAGTGAACGGCAAACCGGTGCCCGGAAGGGAATTAAGGATAGGCGCGCCGAAAACAGCACACAGTATCCGGTGCGTTCCGCTGAATTATGTAGCTTTGGAGATGATAAAACAGCTGAGAAAGGAATTCTATTTCGGAGCGGACAAACCGCTTCTTTGCACAAAGGACGGAGGATTCACTATTCCCGATGCCCTGACCATGAGATTCAGACAATTCCAGATAGAGGCAGGAATAGCTGAACCCAAGCCGTTACACGCATTACGCCATACCTTCGCAACGAACCTGATCAACGGCGTAGAGCAGCAGGACGGACATATCGAACGCCTAACGGTGAAGCAGGTCGCCGATATACTCGGGCACAAGACAACCGAAATAACAGAACGGTTCTACGTTAAGCGAGATAACAGCCGTCTGAAAGGCTTGACGGATGATTTTGAGCTCTGACAAAAGGTATCTTCAACGATACTTAGTATCTGAAAAAATGGTACTTGTCAGTGCTTGATAATTATGTTACTATACGTTCATAAAATTAAACTGTTACAATTTTTTGTACTGAAAAGGAGATCTGTATGGAAGTCGAATTATTCGGGATTTGTCCTTTTACAACAACACAGGTGCTCTTACAAGGCAAGTGGGCGATGCTGACGATGCATCATATCAGTGAAGGCCCGATCCGCTTCAATGAGCTTCAAAGACGTTTGCCGAAGATGACGAACGCAACGCTGTCAACTCAACTCAAAAAACTCGAGAATTACGGACTGATTGAACGCAAGATGTATGATGAAATGCCGCTTAGAGTTGAATACTCTCTCACAGAGATGGGTTCAAAGCTAAAGCCTGTATTCGATAGTATCGAGACATTCGGCATGGAATATATCACGTATATGAAAGAAAATGGGGTGAAGCCATGAACGCGATGGATTGTCTGAATATCCTCAGAGATATCAAGGACTGCGCTTTTGCAACCGTAGACGAAAACGGAATGCCGCAGAATCGCATTATCGACGTGATGATTGTTGAGGATGAAAAGCTGTATTTCCTAACCGCTCGCGGCAAGCATTTTTACAGCGAACTTTTAAAAGGCGGTCATGCGGCGATCACGGGACTGAACAGTGAATGGCAAACAGTACGGCTTCTCGGCAAGGTCGAAAAGCTCGACGATCAAAAGCATTGGATCGACCGTATCTTTGAACTGAACCCTTCAATGAATGAGGTTTATCCCGGAGAAGCGCGATACATATTAGAAGCGTTTTGCATCAAAGACGGCGAGTTGGAATTCTTCGATCTTGGTAAATCGCCGATCTATCGCGAGAGCTTCTCGATCGGCAGCGGCGTTATCCATTCGAAAGGCTTTTTCATCACCGATGAATGTATCGGATGCGGCTTGTGCGCGGAGAATTGTCCGCAGAAATGTATTGACGAAGGTCAGCCGTATGTGATCCGTCAGGAGAACTGCCTGCACTGCGGCTTATGCTTTGAGAACTGCCCTGTACAGGCGATCGTAAGGCGGGAGGAAACCGTATGAAAGCAGTTGTGATTTATGAAGCGGGCGGCCCCGAAAAATTGATCTATACCGACGTGCCGAAGCCTGAAATGAAAGAGGGTTGGTCGCTGATAAAGATTCAGGCTTTCGGCATCAATCACTCTGAGATCTTCACCAGAAAGGGACAGTCGCCGAGCGTGAAGTTTCCCCGGATTTTGGGAATCGAATGTGTCGGCGTGATCGAAGAAAGCGAGGTCTATCCCAAAGGGCAGCAGATCATCTCCATCATGGGAGAGATGGGCAGAGCCTTTGACGGCAGTTACGCGGAATATACCTTGCTCCCGAATGAGCAGATCTATCCGATAGAATCCGATCTGCCTCTTGAAACACTGGCTGCATTTCCTGAGACCTGCTACACCGCTTACGGCTCTATGCTGAATCTGAAAATCGACGAAGGCAACAGTGTGCTTGTCAGAGGCGCCACCAGCGGCGTAGGCATTGCTTTTATGAAGCTGCTCAAAGCAAAATATCCGAATATCCGTATCACGGGGACAAGCCGTAAGGAAAAGAAGGTTCAGCGTTTGCTTGACGAAGGCTTCGATGAAGTGGTCATCGACAGGGATAATGTTTTGCAGACAGATAAGAAGTATGACAGAGTTCTCGACCTGATCGGCCCTGCCGCTTTGAGAGATACCTTTGAGCATATGAATTCTGACTCCGTCGTATGCTGCACAGGATTGCTCGGCGGGATCTGGGCGCTGTCTGAGTTCGATCCGCTTGAGGATATGCCTGCCGACAGCTATCTGACTTCGTTCCATTCGGGTAACGTCACAGCCGCGAAGATGCAGGCGATCATCGACTATATCAAGGAATATAAAGTCGATATCAAAGCAGAGAAGGTATTTGCCCTGAACGAAGTGCCGAAGGCGCACGCGTATCTCGAAAGTGCGGACAGCTTCGGAAAGGTCGTGGTGCTGAATGATCAATGATATCATCGGCTACTTTCAAAAGAGCGGTAGTGACTATCTTTCTCTCTTATGGGGTCATATATCCATCAGCCTGCTCTCCCTGCTGATCGCAATGGCGATCGCGATCCCTCTGGGTATTATGGTATACCGCAGTAAGATTGCGAGTGTGATCGCAGAAAGAGGCTTCGGACTGCTCCGCATCGTACCGTCGCTGGCGGTTCTGATCATCCTGATCCCCATCATGGGCACAGGCGTTTTGCCGAGTGTTACGGCGCTGACAATCCTTGCGATCCCGGCGATCCTGATCAACACGATCCAGGCGTTCCGTAATCTTTCGCCAGCTATGCTCGAGGCGGCTGACGGTATGGGAATGAGCAAAACGCAGAGCTTTTTCAGAGTAAAGCTCCCTCTCGCTTTTCCGCTGATGTTCGCGGGCATCCGAACTGCGGCGATCGAGATCATCGCAAGCGCGACCCTCGCATCTTACATCGGCGCGGGCGGACTGGGCGATCTGATCTTTACCGGACTGTCCCTGATGAGAACAAGCCTGCTGATCATCGGCGGAGGTTCTGTTGCAATCCTTTCTCTGCTGACAGGACTGATTCTCGACTTGATCTATAAACGTATCACACGCTATCAAAGAGCGTAATATAGGAGGTAATTTATGAAAAGATTCATTGCGATTGTTTTATGTGTACTGTTGGCGGTATCTGCATTTGCAGGTTGTTCCGGCGGCGATAAGTCCGTTATCAAAGTAGCTTCAAAGGATTTTACTGAGAATGAGATCGTCGCAGAAGTCTACGCGCTGGCGTTAGAGGACGCGGGCTTCAAGGTAGAGAGAATGCTTGACATCGGTTCCGCGCTGATCCACACCTCGTTGACCAGTAATGAGATCGACCTCTATCCCGAGTATACCGGCACCGGTTTGATCTCCGTTCTCGGCAAAGATCCGCTGACCGATCCCGACGAGGTTTACAAAACCGTTAAGGACGCTTACAAAGAAAAGTTCAACGTCACTTGGCTTGACTATTCTGCTGCAAACGACGGTCAGGGCTTAGTGATCCGCACAGCGACCGCTGAGAAGTACGGTATCAAGACCATATCCGATATGCAGAAGTACGCGACTGAATTGCGCTTTGCTTCTCAAGGCGAGTTTGACGAAAGAGCAGACGGTATCCCCGCGCTGGAAGCGATCTACGGCGAGCTGAACTGGAAGTCAAGTAAGGTTTATGATAACTCACTGAAGTATCAGGTGCTTGCGAATGATGAAGCTGACGTCAGCCCGGCATATACCACCGAAGGCAGACTTACCGAGGATCAGTTCACCCTGCTCGAGGACGACAAGCACGTCTGGCCTCCGTACAATCTCGCACCTGTTGTGCGCAACAGCGTACTTGAAGCCAATCCCAAGATCGCCGAGGTGCTCAACAAAGTCAGCGCGGCTTTCACGACCGAAAACATCACCGCGCTCAACGCGAAGGTCGATATTGACGGTGAAGAATACACCGATGTAGCAAAGGAATTTTATCAATCTATCAAATAAAAGGTTGAGATTGCCACAGCCCCGAACACGCGTGTTCATGGCTTCGCAATGACAATTAATAGAACAGGAGAACAGCCATGACCGCTGTCGAATTCAAACATATCAATAAACAATTCAAAAACAGCGCTTATCCCGCGCTCAATGACGTTTCCGTCAACATCGAGGAAGGCGAGTTCGTCACGATCCTCGGCTCATCCGGCTGCGGCAAGACCACGATGATCAAGATGATCAACCGCTTGTATGAACCCGACAGCGGAGATATTCTTCTTTTCGGAAAAAATATCCGCGATGAGAATCCCGTTGAGCTGAGAAGAAAGATCGGCTATGTGATCCAACAGGTCGGACTGTTTCCGCATATGACGGTCGCTGATAATATCGCGACTATCCCGAAGATACTCAAATGGGATAAGCTAAAGATCAAGGAAGAGACCGATCGAATGCTCAGGCTCGTTCAGCTCGATCCCGACGAATTCAGAAGCCGCTATCCGGCTCAGCTCTCGGGCGATCAGCAGCAAAGGGTCGGTTTGGCACGCGCGCTGATCGCGAATCCGCGCATCATGCTCCTTGACGAGCCGTTTGGTGCGATCGACGCGATCAATCGTGAGATTTTACAGAATGAGCTGAAATCGATTCACGAAAAGTCAAAGTGTACCTATCTGTTTGTCACGCACGATATCCGTGAAGCGTTGAAGCTCGGAACGAAGGTCATCATCATGAATGAGGGCAGGATCTTGCAGTACGCAGCGCCTGACGAGATTGTAAAGGATCCTGCCGACGACTTTGTTGCGAATCTGCTCAAAACCGCTGACCTGAAAGGCGGTGCGTAGGATGTTTGCGTATTTTGCGGATCACTCAGATCAGCTGATGTCGGCATTCTGGGAGCACCTTGGGATCGTCTTATCCGTTCTGTTGATCTCGATCATCCTCGCGGCAGTTATCTGCTGGTTCCTCTTGCGATCGGAACGCGCGACTAATATCGTCGTCAATATCTTCAGCGAGGTCTACTCTATTCCGTCTTTAGCGCTGTTTGCTCTGCTGATCCCTCTCTTGGGATTGGGCAATAAAACGGCGATCCCTGTCCTTGTGCTGTATAATCAATATCTGCTGATTCGTAACTTCATGACAGGAATGCAGAATGTGGACAAGAGTATTCTTGAAGCAGGCACGGGCATGGGCATGAGCAAATGGCAGCTTGTGACAAGAGTACAGCTTCCGCTTGCTATGCCGTCCATCGTTGCCGGCATACGACTGGCGATCATCTCTACGACAGGTATCGCCACAATCGCGGCAACGATCAACGCGGGAGGACTCGGAAAGATCCTGCTCTCGGGACTGAGAACAATGAACACTTATAAGATCGTCTGGGGAACGATCCTGTGCGTACTGATCGCACTCTTAGCGGATACGCTGTTAAGATTGCTTGAGAAGAGAATCGCTGTTAATAAGTGAATAAGTCAATTGATGATATCGTGATTGCTCGTTTATCGGTGCTCACCACCGTATAGTGCAGACTCAGCAATCGCATGAGGGGGGATGATCATTCATCTCCCTTTATGTTTTTGTGCGAATGCCGATTACTTCTGACACTCAATGACGGATATCACCGAACTGTATTATGTCAAGAAGGACAACACGAAATTGGAAGGGCTGACGGATGCGTTCAACCTGTAAATAAAATGATGTTGACTAACCTGATAAATAGGTCATAATATAATAAAACGCAGTGAAAGGTTGGATGAATATGTGTTCCAGAGAAAAAGCCATAGAAAACGCTGTGGCTTCTGTTGAGATGGAAGGATTTCACGTGGATGAACAAACTAAGATCATGTGCGAGAAGTTATTAAAAAACGAGATCACGTTTGAAGAATATCTCGCTTTCACATTAAAGAGTGTAGGAGTGACCGCGTAATGTCATACAGCGTAGATCCTACTTGTATGTGATAAGCTCAGTAGAAATGAAACAAAAAACACCGTCGGAACAGAGATGTTTCGGCGGTGTTTTCTTACCCTTTTCAAGGTGGGTTTACCCCTTTATCAACGGTTCAATAAGAAAAAACAACTCAAACAAGACTCGAGCAAAAGTCAGGATAAATCTGAAAAGTGAGAAACTTTTGCTGTGCCTGCCGGCCGTCAGGCTGCGGCGGCGTCGGGATCAGGGACGCAAATATCTTTTCTGAAGCGACGGAAAGGTATTGCATAGGGCGTCGGGATATGCTATGATGTTGGCATAATACTCAATAATTCTGAAAAAGAGTTAGTATTTTTGTTGATATTCGATTTATTGTTGTTTCCCGGCGCGCGTTTGAAGATGTGCGCCTGTTTTAAAAAGCGGATTTTTCCAGAAACAGAATGAAAGGGTGTTAGTTTTGGCTAAAAAGGTCTTGGCAATCATTTTAAGCGTTATCAGCGTGTCGCTGCTTGCGGTCATCATCGTATCCGCGGCGACCGGATGGAGGATAGGGAAGACCGAGACAGCGGCGTCCCGTCCGGCGAATGTGAACGGGAACATCATTCCGACCTCTGCCGCAAAGAATGACGGCGGTTCATCCGTAGCGACAGAAGCGTCCGTAACCGAAAAAGCGACTCAGGCGCCGAAGTCAAAGCTCCCCTATGAGGACAGCCTCGGCGCTCCCAAGGACAGCGACTTTGCGTGGATGTACGGCTCCGACAACACACTGCCGGACGGCGCAAAGCTCCTGGGCCGTGACGATATCATCGGAAAATGGAAGTGTGAGTTTTCGTTTGACGGTATGTGGGAGATGAATTATCTCACCATCGACGAAGACGGCAACGTTACCGTCCGGCCCTACAAGATCAACCGCGGCAGCGAATGGGAGGACGAGTCCGATGCGCCTGCCTATACGCTGAAAGGACGCTTTGACGTCAACGCCGTATATGCAGAGGGCGAGAGCGGCACCATGCTTCTGTCCATGTTCTATCAACAAGGCTCTGTCCAGTACGGTAAGGGAACCTTTGACACATTAAGCGGCGACGTGATTCCGGTCGGATTAGTACGTCCTTAGAGGGGAGAAAACATCATGGCGAATTTCTGTGCAAATTGCGGAGCTAAGCTCTCACAGGAAGCGATCTTCTGTCCCGTGTGCGGAACCCGGACAGCATCTCAGCCTGCAGGCAACAACGCGCCTCAGACATATCAGACGGCTCCTCAGCAGCCCGTTCAGCCGACGCCGCAGCAGGCGTATCAGCCCGCACAGCCGGTCTATCCTCCTCAGTATCAGCAAAGCGCGCCCGTACAAAAGGAGCAGAAGCCGAAAAAGAAATCCTCTGCACTGACGGCGCTGATCATCGTTCTTGTTGCGGTGATCGCGGTCGAGGGCGTTATCGCGGGTATCTGGTACCCGGGATTCTTCACGGGAGGAAAGGACGACGGCAACAGAAGCGGTTCGACCGTCGAAACACCGCTGACCGAAGCGAATTTCTACAAAGGCGAAATCTCTGCCGAGGGCACCGGCTTTTCGGATATGCTCGATGATTTCAACACCACCACTGCTACGAACGATATCACCCTGCGCTATACGGAGGACCAGGTCAAAAACGCCCCCGAAGAGACCGCCGCTCTCACTACCGACGGCGGCGAGGTGACTGCCGGCGCGGTCAAGGCGACGTTCACCGACTTTGATCTGCAGGAGGACTGCGATCTTGTCGTCAAGGATCTTCCGACCCTCAGAGAAGAGCGCGGCGAGGATGAACCCGACGTCAAGCTCAAGGCGTACGATATCACGCTCAGCTCCGGTCAGCATCAGTTTGCCTCCGAGATCGAGCTGGATATCCCGCGCACCGTCGGCGATAACGAGACCGGTTCGATCATCTGGTTCAATGAAGAGATGAACCGATGGGAGAATATCTACAGCGAGATCAGCGAGGACGGAAAGTACTATCATGTCTATACGACTCACTTTACCGAATACGCCGAGAAAATATATGTTTATGACCGCAGCACCAAAACCATCAAGGACGGCGAATACTCCGTCAATCTGGACAGCGGCATTTTTACCCGCACAGACGCCCACGGTAATATCTCGTTCGATGAAAACCAGCTGTGGGCATTGGCTAATCTCAAGGATGCGGATGATATCAACAGATTCGCCGATGTTATCAAGACGATCGATAACTGGGATAAGGACGACGCAACTTATAACAAGGTTTCAGACAGAGGCAATACCGCCAGCGCGATGTTCGGCTTAAAGGGGAATGTCGGCTCTATTGTGGAAATACTGAACGGGTCGGGAAAATTCGCTCTTTTCCTGAAGAGTCTCGGCAAGGCGTGCACCATTGCCGACGCAGCTCTGACGGTGGCGAAGATCCTGTATGAAACGACCTATAACGGGAAAAAGTCCGGCTATCTCGCCAGCTTCTGCAAGGCATGCGAGGATCACGCGCTCGATATCGGTAGCGGAATACTGGGTATCGCCAGCCTTCTTCCCAAGTTCGCGGCTGCATCGCCGTATTTGTTCGTTGCCAGCGTAGCGCTGTACGGCATTTCGATGTATCTCACCTATGCAAAGCAGCCTGAAAAACAATGGATGGATGAGGACTTTTCGACAGCAGACGGCTTCTATCGCTATTTCCTGCGTCATGAGCATCTGTGCTTCGACGGACTGGCGCCGGCTTCGCAGTATGACAGCAACAAGCACTACTTTATTGATGTGGACGGACTTCCGAATCTGAGCGAGGAAGAATACGAGAGGTTCAAGAAAAGGCTGGTCGAGGTAAAAAACAAGGACGCTTATTTTAAAAACAATACGGCGGAGCTAACGGTTGAACGCCCGGTGGACTGGTCTTATGTTTTTCAGGCTTTGATGTGGTCTTGCGATGATCCTGCTACCTTTAACGCCGCTGTAGACGATCTCTTCATCAAGGTAGCTAACAGCTATTGGAATCTGGACAGAGATACGTTCAACAGATATCTCGCCGATAACGACAGCAGGCTTGAATGGGATAAGCGCAACCAGACAAACGGCATTCAGCCCGCTATTGAAGGAGAAAGAGATCTCACAACCGTCGAAAAGCTCAGCAAGGTGAACGAGATGGTAGAATTCCTGAAGAAGAAGTATGCACCGGTTCTCAAAAAAGCCGCCACTACGATCATTCATGACGTGATGAACAAATCTGTTGAAGAGATCGAGCGGATGGTCAAGTATCTGAACTCCTATATGGAGTTCTATGTCGAGGATGTGAATGTCGACGATTTCAGCGATTCGATCTATTGTGCGGACTACAAAACGATCCCGAACAATAAAGAACAATGGGAGAAGACCCACAACCTTAACGATATCTTTCTGCCGATCAGATTCCACGATGTGACACAGACCTACTTTACGGCGATAGACGCCGCCTCGGACAGCGGTGAACGATTCGGGAAAGAAAACTACTATCCCTACAGGATGGACAGCGCCCCGACGATCAATTTCAACGATTATTTCGGTACCTACTATTACGACGAAGAAGAAGTGGAAGATACGCCGTCGCTCAACCGGGTATACGTCTGCAGGGTATACGATTATCTGGCGATGGGCGCGCCCACCCAGATGGACTTTTACGACCCCTCCACGATATACAGCGAAAATCCCGAGTGTGTGACGGTGGATATGGTATTCCCGAGTAAGGTCACGCCCGGTCAGCCGATGAAGGTGACCGCGACGGTCGGCGGGGATGTTCCTGCCGATATCGCGCCGCTCCTCGGAAAATGGGCGATCGACGGAGATGAGGATCACAAGACGTATACGATCGCCGAGGAACAGCTGACCCTGCCCGACGGCGGCAAGCGTGAGATCGTGCTGTGTACGCAGAAGGATGAGATCTACACGCTGAAGCTGGTCAATAAGGAAGGCGAAAAGCCCAAGACGGAGTATATCGAATTGAAGCTGCTTGCGGAAAACCGCTTACAGATCTGCAATGATGACGGCGCAGACGTCGAATGTACGCGGATCGACGGCTACACGGGAAAGTGGAAATGCAATAACGCCAGAAATAATACATGGCAGATCGAGACAGAGGGGGATCAGATGGTCCTCATGATCGGCGGTTATTCAAAGGAAGCAAATGAATACATCACCTTTAACTGTGATTATAAATTTGAGGACGGTTCTCTGCTGATCTACTGTCCGGCATTCCCGAAGGGAAATGCCCGGCTGACGCCGCAGAAGAACGGCAGTATGCACGTCGAAGTCACCGGCGATGTGACCGAGAGCTTCACGATGACCAGAATGTAGCGGAAGGGGAGAAGGATATGTTTTGTGAACGATGCGGAGCCCGGGCTGGAGGTGTTCAAGTACCCTGCGGTTCAGCGGACGACCTATGACCGTTATGATATGACAGCAAAGCATCAGATCTATCCCAGCTTAGGAGACAAGCCAGTCGGTGATATCACGTCGGCAGACATTATGAAACTATTGAATCAAGCTATGACGAAAGGGATGTCCTACTCATCTACGAAAAAGATATATAATCTGCTGAGCCAGTACTTCGATTATCTCGAAAAGGGAGGACTGATCGACAGAAACCCCATGCGTAATGTTGAGATGATGAAGAAGGCGAATTTCTTATCTGCCCAGGGTAAAGAGAACAAGCCCCAAAATGAGCTTGTAACGACCTTTTCGCCTGAAGAGATAGAACTAATCAAAGCCGAAGCCTTCAAGCGTTACGGCAACGGTAAGCCCAAGTACAAGCAAGCGGCGATATTCTTCCTGATGCTGAACACAGGTCTCAGACGCGGTGAAGCCTGCGGTCTGATCAACAGCGATATCGACCTTGAACGAAGAGTCCTTCATGTGCGCAGAGCGGTGAAAGAAGTCAATCGCAGGGACGGTATGGAAATCGGAAAGGGACAGGAGATCATCGTAGGACCACCCAAGAGCGGTACAAGCATTCGGGATATTCCGCTGAATGATACAGCAATCGAAATGATAAAGAGGTTGCGAGAAGAGGTATACCTCGGCGAAGAC